>QKDT01000401.1 GCA_003251995.1 Desulfovibrio desulfuricans | reverse complement strand
TCAAAGCCCCCTCAATGCGACAAAAAGGCATTCGAGGGGGCTTCTTTTTTTCAACAGATATGTAGAAATATTTTCGCCTTCACAAGACATCATAAAACCACACTGCTTCGCTCATAATTATAAAATTATTAAAAATCAGCATGTTAAATACTCGAACTTCATCTTGAGCCACCTTTGGCACAGTTCGTGCCTATACAGCAAATTGTTGCGGTGATTGTCTGCCGCAGTGGGCTTGGTGCCAGCCCAGACGAATGAGTTTTTTTAACGCGGAACGGAACGACGGAAGCCAGGTTGCTGCACTGTGCGGCTCACTGTCACCCTCGCCGGTCCTAACTACGCTGAAGGATGTCCGTATGAACGCCTCGGATACAGCATTTATTTTAATTTGCGCCTCCATGGTCATGCTGATGACCCCGGCGCTAGCCCTCTTTTACGGTGGCTTGGTGCGCTCCCGCAATATTTTGTCAACACACATGCACAGCTACGGCGCGCTGGCACTCATCTCGGTATTGTGGGCGGTTGTTGGTTACACGCTTGCTTTCGGTAATGACGTAGGGGGAATTATCGGCGATCTCTCCTACCTTTTCCTTAAGGGCGTAGGCAGCGAGTCGGCACCCGCTGCAACTCAGCTTCCCCACACTGTTTTCATGGGTTATCAGTGCATGTTTGCAGCTCTTACCGTGGCCCTTATTTCTGGTGCCTACGCTGAGCGCATCCGTTTTTCTGCAATGCTTATTTTTTCTGGCCTGTGGTTGGTCTTCGTATACTCCCCCATGGCTCACTGGGTCTGGGGCGGTGGCTGGATGAGCAAGATGGGCGCTCTGGACTTTGCCGGCGGCGCAGTTGTTCACATGTCTTCTGGTGCGGCTGCACTTGCCTGTGCTCAGGCTCTTGGACCGCGGCTTTCTACCGGCAATTCGCACGCAACCCCCAACAATCTGCCCCTCACCCTGCTTGGCGGCGGCCTGTTGTGGTTCGGCTGGTTCGGCTTTAATGCCGGTAGCGCCCTGGTTTCTGGCCCCCTTGCTGGTCAGGCCCTTGTAACAACCCACATGGCTTCTGCCTGCGGTATCCTTGGCTGGATGCTTGTTGAATGGATCCGCACCGGCAAGCCCACGAGCCTTGGTGCCATCTCTGGTGCGCTGGCTGGCCTTGTGGCCATCACCCCCGGCGCGGGCTTTGTGGAAGTGCTGCCCGCCATGCTGATTGGCTTTGTTGGCGGCATCATCTGCTATGGCGGCGTGCTGCTGAAGAACAAGTTTGGTTATGACGATGCGCTCGACGTGGTCGGCATTCATGGCATCGGCGGCACCTGGGGTGCGCTTGCCACTGGTTTGTTCGCCTGCGCCGCCATCAACAACGCAGATGGTCTGTTCTACGGCAACCCTGGTCAGGCCTGGATACAGATTGTATCCATTGTCGCCACCTGGGGTTATTGCTACATTGTTTCCCGGATTATCCTCTATGTGGTCGATGCGGTTGTCGGCCTGCGGGTTACGCCTGAAGAGGAATTCACTGGTCTCGATTTGAGCGAGCACAACGAACGCGGCTACTCCTTGTAGTCAACGGGAAACAGCAAAGGAACGACCTATGAAAAAGCTTGAAATCATCATCCGGCCCAGCATGTTTGACAAGGTTAAGGACACGCTTACCGACATGGGCATCCACGGCCTGAACTACGTTGAGATCAAGGGTTTTGGTCGCCAGCGCGGGCACACCGAGGTGTATCGCGGCACCACCATGCAGGTGGACTGCCTGCCCAAGATCAAGGTTGAGGTCGTGCTGCACGACGACATGCTGGAATCTGTTCTGAATGCTGTGGTTTCCATTTCCCGCACGGGACAGGTCGGTGACGGTAAAATTTTCATCAGTGATGTTATGGATGCCATCCGCATCCGCACTGGTGAACGCGGCGATGTGGCCCTTTAGTCGGGCTTTTGCCTGATTCTAGCAACAACATGAGAAAGGAGACGAGGGTATGAGTTCCCCCCGTAAAAAGGCTTTGTTCAAGGCAGTGAACACTGCACCGGTCATCCCTAGCAGCGCTGATGAAGTAGGCCGTTGCGCAGAAGATATCTTTGGTCGCTACGTGTTTGGTATTTCCATCATGCGCAAGCGCCTTCCCAAGGATGTGTTCAAGAAGCTTGCCAAGACCATCCGCGATGGCGAACGCCTGAACCCCGAAATCGCCGATGTTGTCGCCAATGCCATGAAGGATTGGGCCATTGAAAACGGTGCCACGCACTACACCCACTGGTTCCACCCCATGACTGGCCTCACCGCCGAAAAGCATGATGCCTTCCTTTCACCCACTGTTGACGGTCAGGTCATCAGCGAATTTTCCGGCAAGATGCTGATCAGCGGTGAACCTGATGCCTCCTCCTTCCCTTCCGGCGGCATTCGCTCCACCTTTGAAGCCCGCGGTTATACCGCGTGGGATCCCTCCGTGCCGGTGTTCATCATCCCCTCTCCTTATGGGGCCACCCTGCACATTCCTACGTATTTTTACTCGTACTCGGGCGAAGCGCTTGACCGCAAGATCCCGCTTATCCGCTCCATTTCGGCTCTGTCGCGTCAGTCCATGCGTATCCTCAAGCTCTTTGGCAACACCACTGCCAGCTATGTGCGCGCTAACGTGGGCCCCGAGCAGGAATACTTCCTGGTTGACAAAAACCTCGCCGCCCTGCGCCCCGACCTTCTGCTGGCTGGTCGCACCCTGTTTGGCGCCTCTTCGCCCAAGGGGCAGGAAATGGAAGACCACTACTTTGGCTCCATTCCTCCCCGCGTGATGAGCTTCATGCAGGATCTGGAAAACGAGCTGCGTTCGCTGGGTATTCCTGCCAAGACCCGCCACAACGAAGTGGCCCCCGGTCAGTTTGAAATCGCCCCTGTGTACGAAGAAGCCAACATCGCCTGCGACCACAACATGCTTTGCATGAACATGATGCGTCACATGGCTGGCAAGCACGGTTTTGTGTGCTTGGTACACGAAAAGCCCTTTGCTGGCGTGAACGGCAGCGGCAAGCACAACAACTGGTCCATCAGTGATTCTGACGGCGTGAACCTGCTGAACCCCGGCTCCACCCCTGTGGACAACGCCCAGTTCCTGGTCTTCCTGGCTGCCGTGCTGCGCGCCGTGCATCTGCACAGCGCTGCCCTGCGCCTCGGTACCGTGGGCGCTGGTAACGACCATCGCCTTGGCGCCAACGAAGCCCCGCCGGCTATCCTGTCCGTCTACCTTGGCGAACAGCTTACCGACGTGCTTGACACCATCGTTAACGGCAAGGGTTCCAAAAACAAGAAGAGCGCGGTTATGGAAGTGGGCGTCTCCACCCTGCCTCCCCTGCCCGTCGATCTCTCCGACCGCAACCGCACCAGCCCCTTTGCCTTCACCGGCAACAAGTTTGAGTTCCGCGCCGTGGGCTCCTCGCAGTCTGTGGCCCCGGTCAATATCGCCCTCAATGCCGCTGTTGCCAGCGCCCTGGACGACATTGCCACCGAACTTGAAGCTTCTGTCGCCGCTGGCACCGATCTGAACACGGCCCTGCAGTCGCTGCTGCCCCGCCTGTTCAAGGAACACATGCCCATCGTCTTCAACGGCAACGGTTACGCTGAATCCTGGGCTGAAGAAGCCGCCCGCCGCGGTCTGCCCAACTACAACAACACCGTTACCGCCCTTGAGCACTACAGCGATCCCGACGTCATGAACGTCTTCCTGCGTCACGGCATCCTGACCGAGCGTGAAATGCTCTCCCGTCAGGACATCTTGCTGGAAAACTACAGCAAGACCGTGTGCATCGAAGGCAATCTGATGGCCGACCTGCTCCGTGCATCCGTGCTGCCTGCCAGCATTGAAGCTCAGAACATGGCTGCCGACGCGGTTGTTAAAACCCGCGCCGTGCTTGGCGACAAGAGCGCTGCAAGCGAAGAGGAATACTTCAACGAACT
>QKDT01000149.1 GCA_003251995.1 Desulfovibrio desulfuricans | reverse complement strand
CATCTGCACAAGCAGGCTTTCGCGGGCGCTTTCGCCATCGGTCACGGCCTTGCCGTGGGCATTGCAGTAAACAGGAAACTTTGGCTTGCTCCATACTGCCTTGCGCAGCAGGGGGGCAAGCTCCTTGCTGGCGTCTGCCATCATGGGGCTGTGGAACGCGCCGCTGACCTTGAGCTCAAGGCCACGGCCCTTACGCTCTTTGGCTTTCTGGCAGGCCAGAGCCACAGCGGCCTTGGTGCCGCTGATAACAAGCTGACCGGGGGTGTTGTAGTTGGCGACAAGCAAAAGCTCGCCGCACTGGGCAACGGTTTCGGCCACAATTTCTTCAATGGTGGGCTGGTCGAGCTTGAGCAGGGCAGCCATGCCGCCCTTGCCTTCGGGGTCGGCCTCCGCCATCAGGCGTCCGCGCAGGGCGGTCAGCTCAAGGGCGCTTTCGGCAGAAAGCACGCCAGCGGCAGCCATGGCGCTGAACTCGCCAAGGCTGTGCCCGGCTGCGCCACAAACCTCGGCACGTCCGGCAACGGCGCTCCACAGGTTCAGGTTCACCACCGTAAGGGCGGGTTGGAGGGCGCGGGTGTCGCTCATGGCGGCATCGTCGCCTTCCCAGTAAATTTCGCGCAGGGGCAGGCCGCTGATGCGCTCTGCCTGCTTCCAAAGATTCATGGCATCAGAAGAGGCCTCGGCCAGATCGCGGCCCATGCCAGACTCTTGCGAGCCCTGACCGGGAAAGAGCAAGACGGCTTGTGTCATGCGGGATTTATCCTCCAGTGGCGCGTACATACGCGCATTGGCGTGGCCTAGCGGCCTTGAGTTCATTAAACGGCGGGCGCTCCCACAGCGGATTTGCCCCCTGTGGCGGGACAAGCCCGGGATACAGGTTTTTAGCTGTTTGCGAGCGCACAAGCCCTCTTTTTTACGTTATCGGCGCAGGGCTTGCAAGTCCCGGTCTGCGGGGATATGAAAGTGAACCCGGCAGAAACGCCGGAAAGGCCCGCGACGGGCGAACAAGCGCAGGAAAGGATCATGCAGCGACAATCTGTTGATAGAAAGGAATTGGCGCGTCTGGCGGCGGCCTCAGGCGCGGAAGTGCCGCAATCGGCCCTGGAGCCGCTGGCGGAATATCTTGAAATGCTCTGCCAGTGGAACAAGGCCATGAATCTGGTCGGCCCCCACACCTGGCAGGATATGCTCACCCGTTTGGCGGTGGACAGTTTTCATCTGGCGGGCTTTCTGGAAAAACTCAACCTGCCAGAAGCTCCTTTGTGCTGGGATTTGGGCGCGGGCGCGGGCTTGCCGGGTATTCCCCTGCGTATGGCCTGGACGCGCGGCGCTTATTGTATGATAGAAGTGCGCGAAAAGCGCGCCCTGTTCATTTCAAGCGTGCTTTCCCGTCTACAGTTGCCTTCAACCCATATTTTCAGGGGCACTGTGGAGCATTTTTTCCAGGGGCAGTATTATAAGGCCAACTGCATTTTGAGCCGCGCCTTCATGCCATGGCGGCAACTGCTTGACCTTGCCAGTCCCAGGCTGCACCCTGAAGGGGTGCTGGTCGTTCTGTCGCTTGAGCCTGCGCCTTTGGAACTGCCCTCGCCCTGGCGGCTGGTGGAGCAGCATTCCTATGTTGTTGGCGGGCACGGGCGGTGGTTCTGGGCGCTTGCACCCAGCGCAGAAGCCGGGCGAGTGACCTACGATGCCGCAACGCATCAGGCTGGTTAAGGCCTTTCAGGCATAAACGGTTCTGGCAAGGTTTGTACGCGCTCTGACCGCAAGCTTTGCGGTTGGGGGCCTTGCCATGCGTCCGGCATCTATTTAAGTGCTGTTGTTCCAGCGCGCTTGCATCAAAAATTATCCGTCTGCCGCACTCGCGGCTGAGCGAAAATACCGCAGTCATACAGCATGGACGGGTTTGCCCGGCGGCTGTGGGCTGTAGCTGAGATGAACAGGCACTATGATCCCTACGGAGAAAGCCATGCACCCCGCAGCCCCTGCCAGCGCCGAGCCCGCCGGAAACAACGCCGCCGAACTCCGGCCCAGTGACCATGTGCAGCCCGGGTCAGAGACCTTGCCCGTAGCGGCAAGCAGTGCGGAACATCCCGACCCCCATGAAGGGGGGCTTCTGCCCACTGGCGGCACGGGGCTGCATACCGGCAAACGCTCGCTGCCTACGGGGCGTTACTGGATGCGGGGGCTGTTTTGGGGGCTGTTTACGCTTGGGCTCGCCTTTGCCTTGCGCATGCTCGAATGGCCCTGCTGGCAAAACCCGGAATACCGCCTTGGCAGCGAGTGGCTTTTGGCTACGCACGATGCCTACACATGGGTAGCCGGGGCAGAAGATTTTGGCCTTGCCGTGGGGCATCCCATGGCGGTCATGCTCAAGGCCATGGCTGATATGGTGGGAACCACCCCCGCTGCCGTGGCATTTTGGTTTCCCGCGCTGCTGGCAAGTTTTGTGGCTGTTATCGCCTTTGCCTGGGTGTGGGCGCTGGGCAGCATAGAGGCGGGCGTTGCCGCGGGTATTCTCACATCTATTGCGCCCGGTTTTCTGGCCCGCACCCTGTTGGGGTTTTACGATACAGACCTCGTAACCCTGTTCTTTCCTCTGCTCATGACTTTGGCCCCAGCCAGTTGGGCCATGCGGTACATGCTGTTGCCCGGTATGGTGCTGCGCCGTCTTTCCATGACTTCTGGCGTATTGAATCTGCGCCGCCTTTTTTTGCGCAACAAGGATGAGGGGCACTGGACGCCGCGTCTCAAACAGGCCGAGCACATGGGGAACCCCCTGCGCTGGCAGTGGGTTGTGCTGCTGGGCTGTTCCGGCGTTGTTTCGTGGTGGACGCAGGAATGGCATTCGGTTTTTCCGTATCTTATCCGTTACAATGTGGCCCTGCTGGCCTTTATGAGTATGGTGATGGCCCCCCGCGGGCGGCGCGCCCTGCTGCTTTTGGGCAGCATGGCTTACGCCCTGCCCACGTTGGCTGGGCCGTGGGGGATAGCTTTCAGCGTGCTGCTGCTGGCGGCTGGCACCAAAACAGGCTATCGGCTGCGCAAGCTGCTGTGCCGCCCCTGGCTGCTGGCCCTGTTGCTGGTAGGCGTGGGCTTTTTGATGCTGCGGGGCGAAATCCTCACGTCCATTGTGAACCACATCAATGCCTATGTGAAACATACTGGCGATGTAAAAAGCACTGGCGGCGGGCTTTCTCTGGAATATCCCTCGGTGGCGCAGTCCATCATCGAGGTGCAGGATCTGGGCTTTGCAGAAATTTTCCCCTACTTCCATCCTTGGATGGAAGCTGCGGCGCTAGGATTGCTGGGTTTTGCCGTGGTGATGCTGCGCCGACCGGGCGCGCTGTTTTTGCTGCCGCTGGCGGCCCTGGGCATTCTCAGCGTCAAGATGGGCGGTCGCATGGTCATGTTTGGCGCGCCCATCATGGCGATTGGGCTGACGCTGCCGTTTTATTGGCTGCTGCAGCGGTTGCTGCGTGTTGATCTGCGCGGTGCGGTTGCGGGCATGCTGACCAGCGGCCTGCTGCTGGCCCTGCTGGTAGCGCCTTTTGCCGACATGATACCTGCCATGTCGCAAGGGCCGATCATCAACCGCCGCCATGCGGAGGCCCTCTCTCGCGCTAAGGCCATGACCCCGCCAGACGCCATGTTGTGGTTGTGGTGGGATTGGGGCTACGCAGCCAACCATTTTGCCCACCGTCAGACCATTGCCGACGGGGCACAGCATGCCGGGCCTTCTCTGTATTTGCCCGCAGCCGTATTTGCCACCGACAATCCGCGCTTTGCGCGCCAGCTTATCCGCTATACCGCCAAGAGTGGCAACGAGCCGGGCAATGTTTTTGAAGGCTTGGATGGTGCAGGCGCGCAAGCCCTGATGGATCGGCTGCGCTCGCCCGAAACGCCGCTTATTGAAGCCAAGGGGCCGCAGTATGTGGTGGTGAGTTT
>QKDT01000305.1 GCA_003251995.1 Desulfovibrio desulfuricans | reverse complement strand
GCCCCACGCGCCGCATCCGCAGCAGCAAAAATGCGTACATTCCCAGACAAAAAATACTGGGTGCGGCCCGCTCCTGCCCCATGCAGACCAAGATGCTGCACGCCGCCAGCGCCCACCAGCGGCGCTTGTGCAGCATCAGCACGGCAAGCATAAGAACGGGAGCAACCAAGGTAGTATAGTGGGTCTGCCGCGACCAGGGCGTGAGTACCGGGCGGAAAAAAAAGAAAAGCAGGAGCATGACGCCCGCTGTCCACACCCAGTTGCCAGAAGGCGCATCGCCGTTTTCCTCTGCATACAGTGTGCGCACCAGCCGGGGCAGTATAAAGGCCATGGCCCCGGCGGCAGCACCGTGCAGAACACTCAGGGCATAGGGGCTTTTCCACGGCCCCACAAGCGGGGCCAGCAGGGCTGTCAGCGGCGTGAAATGGTGCGCGTAAAAAGGCTTGCCCTCATACACATCGGCAAAGGGCGTGCGCCAGTCCCAACCGTTCCACACCCGCCAGATCTGGGTCAAAAAATAGCTGAAATCCGCATCATTGATAACAAAGCTGCGCATCTGCAACAGGCTGCCCCACATGAACAAAAGGGCAAAGGCCAATGGTACATACCAGAGCACCCATTTTTCTGCCGGTGTATGTGCGCCTGCAATGCTGTTACGGTTCATGCTCATGCGTTCTCACAAAATCGTAAATTTGCGCACAGCAGCTTGCTGCACGAGGCGATTTCAGTACCACGGCGGGGGCCAGCCCACAAGTTGCCCGGCGCTACGGGCTGGCCCCGCCCCTTTTCAAACGGCGCATCTATACTTATAGGTAGTATTCACGCTGCGACCACGAGGCGCAGTTCATCAATACCTCAGGATTCACCATGAACAAGCACGGATTCACTCTTCTTACCGAACAACACCTGCATGAAGTGGACGGCACCGCCCGTTTGTGGCGTCACGACGCCACCGGGGCGCAGTTGCTTTCCATCAATAACTCTGATGAAAATAAGTGCTTTGGCGTCAACTTCCGTACGCCGCCAGCCGATTCTACGGGTGTTGCCCATATTCTCGAGCATTCCGTCCTTTGCGGGTCGGACAAATATCCCGTCAAAGAACCCTTTGTGGAACTGCTCAAGGGGTCGCTGCAAACATTTCTCAACGCCTTTACCTTTCCCGACAAAACCTGCTACCCGGTAGCAAGCTGCAACCTGCGCGATTTTTACAACCTCATCGACGTCTATATAGATGCCGTATTTCACCCGCGCATCGACGAAGACATTTTTCGGCAGGAAGGCTGGCATGTGGAGGCTGAAACGCCTGACGGCCCGTGGTCGTACAAGGGCGTGGTCTATAATGAGATGAAGGGCGTCTATTCTTCGCCCGATTCCGTTCTTTCAGAGCAGAGCCAGCAGGCGCTCTTTCCCGACACGCTCTACAGCCTTGATTCCGGCGGCAACCCGGAACATATCCCCGACCTCACCTACGAGGCCTTTTATGATTTTCACAGCCGCTACTACCACCCCAGCAACGCCCGATTCTTCTTTTGGGGCGATGACCCGGAAGACGAACGCCTGCGCCTGACGGCAGCAGCCCTTGAGGGCTACACGGCCCGCCCGGTCAACTCCGACGTACCGCTGCAACCTCGGCTTGATACCCCGCGCCAGATTGAAGTGCCCTATGCGGCCTCCAAGGGCGAAAAGCGCGCCCTGTTCACGGTCAACTGGCTGCTGGGCGAGCGCGGCGACGTGCATCAGGCCCTGCTGATGGAAATGCTTGAGCATATCCTTGAGGGCTTGCCCGGCTCCCCCCTGCGCAAGGCGCTCATCGCCTCTGGCCTTGGCGAGGACACCACCGGCTGCGGGCTGGAGACTGACCTGCGCCAGATGTACTACTCCACCGGTCTCAAGGGCGTGGCCCCGCGCGACGTGCAGCAGGCCGAACTGCTCATTTTTGACACTCTGGCCCAACTGGCGGAGGAAGGCATCCCCCGTTCTGCAGTGGAAGCCGCCGTCAACAGTGTTGAATTCGCCTACCGCGAGAACAACTCGGGCCGCTTCCCCCGCGGGCTTTCCGCCATGGTTCAGTCCCTGACAACCTGGCTCTACGACGGCGACCCGCTGGCTCCGCTGGCATGGGAAGCGCCTCTCAGCGCCCTCAAGGCCCGCATAGAGGCTGGTGAGCCGGTCTTTGAACAGGCCATCAAGGACTGGTTCTTGAACAATGACCACCGCGCCACCGTGGTTCTACTGCCCGACACCAAACTGGGCAAAAGCCGCGACGATGCGGAAAAAGCCAGAGTGGACGCGGTGCAGGCCGCTGCCGATGCAGAAGCCCGCGCCAGGATGGTGGAAGAAACCACCCGCCTCATGGAAGCCCAGAGCGCGCCAGACAGCCCGGAAGCCCTCGCGACCATTCCGGCCTTGGGCATAGAAGACCTGCCGCTTGAAAACGCCCTTTTGCCCCGCGCCATTGCCGAACTGCCCGAAACCTTTTTGACGCATGAATTGCCCACGCAGGGCATTGCCTACACCACCCTGCTGTTGCCCCTCGGCAATGTGCCGGACAAACTGGTGCCCCTGCTGCCGCTCTTTGCCCGTTCGCTTACCGAAACAGGCACCGCAAAGCGCGATTTTACAGAACTGGGCGCACTCATGGCAGCCAAAACGGGCGGCCTTGGCGCCGATCCGCTGCTGGGCCTTGTGCGCGGCAGCCGCAAGACCATTGGCTACCTCAGCGTGTCGGGCAAAGCCGTGTACGACAAGCTGCCAGACCTCTTTGATCTGACCAGGGAAATCCTGCTTGAGCCCATGACCGATGCCGATGTGCTGCGCGAGCGGCTGCGGCAGATGCTGCTTGAGGGCAAGGCCCGTCTGGAGCACGGATTGCAGTCCGCAGGGCATGCCGCCGTCAGCGCCCGTCTGCGGGCGCACTTCAACGGTTCCAGCGCCCTGGCGGAACGCACCACCGGCCTGAGCTACCTTGAGAGCGTGCGCGGCCTGCTGGAACGCATGGACACGGACGCGCAATCGGTACTCAACGATCTTGAAGATCTGCGTTCACGCATTGTCGCCCGCCCGGACGCCATCATCGACTGCACCGCAGAGTCTCAGGGGCTCACCCTGGTTGAGGCCGAAGCCCGGCAGTTGCTGCGCGCCCTCTCACCCGTGCGCGCAGGGTCTGCAACCGACTTTGGCAGCGCCCCCATGGAACTGCCCAAGGGCGAGGCCTTCATTGCCCCGGCCCAGATCAACTATGTGGGCAAGGCTGCCAACATCTATGACCAGGGCTATGTGTACCATGGCTCTGCCAGCGTTATCCTGCGCAGCCTGCGCATGGGCTATCTGTGGGAACGTGTGCGCGTACGTGGCGGCGCTTACGGCGCGTTCTGCAATCTTGACCGTCTGGGCGGCACCCTTGTGTGCGCCTCATACCGCGACCCCAACGTGGATGACACGCTGGCGGCCTTTGACGGCATGGCGGAGTTTTTGCGCACATTCAGCCCGGACAAGGCCCAGCTTACCCAGGCCATAGTGGGTGCTGTGGGCGATCTGGACAGCTACCTGCTGCCCGATGCCAAGGGTGCGCAATCCCTCTCGCGCTGGCTCACGGATGATAACGATGCCGCCCGCGCCCTTATGCGTGAAGAAATCCTCTCCACCACTGAAAAGCACTTCCGCGAATTTGCCGAGGTGCTGGCGGGGGTTGCACGCGAAGGCGCCACATGCGTGCTGGGCGGCCCCAAAACCGAAGCCGCTGCCAATGAACACGGCTGGAGCAGCACCAAGCTGGTGTAACGCGCTTTCATTATAATGATATAAAGGGGGAGATTTGCAAAAATCTCCCCCTTTTGCATACAATGACTCGCTGATGCCGCACCGCGCACAAGGACTACCCGCATGCCCCAAAATTCTGACGCACAGCCCCCGCATACGCCCAACGCCGAAGCACAGCGCGCGCCTTCAATCC
>QKDT01000091.1 GCA_003251995.1 Desulfovibrio desulfuricans | reverse complement strand
CTGCGCGATCTTGAAATCGTTTTTGTTGACCATGTGGATGAAGTTCTGCCCCAGGCGCTTGCTGCCTCGGCGGAAGAAATCTTCTCCGGCAGGGCTACGGCGCAACCCATATGCCGCACACTGCGTCCTGAAAAACACGACGATGACAAGAATCAGCCCGCGCAATAGCCGCACAGTGCATAAGAATTAAAAAAGGGAGCCTAGGCTCCCTTTTTTAATTGTATTGTCTGTCAGTATTCTTGCCAGCCACGCCTGACAAAGATGCGCAGGCACAGATGCCTAGCCTTAGCTGTGCAGCCGCCGTACTCCCAATCTCTCACCAGCGGCAACCCATGACAATGCCGTGGTGCTGCGCAACGTAGCTCTTTATGCTTAATTACGTGCAGCTCAGGGGTCGATTTCGGGGAAATTATGCGCCAGTTCTGGCGGCGACTTCCCCAAAAGTTATCAATTATGGAGAATGATACTGGGGGCTTGCCCCTGCTCCAGTTAGGGCTCGACCGAGCGGCTTTCTGCCGCAACCTTACGCAGCAGTGATTCCATATTGGCAACTGAGGTCAGGCGCATCTCACCGTTAGCAGATGTTACCCGGCCCGTCACATCGTATGATTCGCCATTGCCGCCGTCATGCACCACAAAGGGAACAAGCCAGCCTTCGCCATCGCGGCGGGCCTGACCAACATTTTTTATTTCTTTACGTCCGGTGGAGGCATCGGCAAACAATGGGGCAAGCAAGCCCTGCGCCGCCTTTCCCGAAGGTTTGCGCCCGGCAAAAGCGCCAGAAGAAATGCCGTTGAGTACAAAGGCCCGAGTTTCATTGAGCAGCAGAGAGCGCACGTTGCCCTCCTTGGAGGCCGCCTGGGTAAACAGCAGAGCCACCATGGGCGGCAGATCCTTTGCCGCTTCGGGGTCTTGAGCGCGGCGTACAAAGAGGTTCAAGGCCTGTTCAAGAATGGCATCCACATCTACCTGCCGTTCAAAAGCCGCAACATCGGCTTTATCCACGGCATTGCCTGCATCAAGTACGCACTGGCGCGGATCGGCGGCGGCAAATGCGCCACCTGCCTGCACCAGAGTTGTAAAACACAATAGTAACGCGCACGCAGTCACACTACGCCAGCGCGGCAGCATTCTTGCTGCACCATGATCAGTCCATGCCCCAAAATTCAGCATATTTCCTCCGGCAACTGCCCCTTGAGCACTAGGGGCAAACCGCAACTTACAAAAAGCACTGTTCCGCACGCGCGGGCCAAAGCCTGATTGGCAAGACCCAGCGTATCCTGGAAGCGACGTCCAAGGCTCGACATGGCAACCATACCCAATCCGGCTTCCACACTTACCAAAGCCAGAGGCAGGGGAAATGCGGTAATGTTGGACGCCAGCGCCTCAACCCGGTCAAGAATGTCCTTTTCCGCCACATTGGCAGCCATCAGGTTTGCCACCCACAGGCTCACGCAGTCAACCAGCACCACCCCCGGCACCCTGTTGTCGGGCTGAAACGCCCCCGCCAGCGAGGCCAGCGCGCCAGCCAGACCCAGAGGATCCTCAAGGCATTGCCATCCCTGACCACGTTCCTGCTTATGCCGGGCAATGCGGGCCGCCATTTCTTCATCATCCGCGCGGCCCGTTGCCAGATACAGCCGTTGAGGGGCCTGGGCTTCTGCCCAACGCTGGGCCAAGCCGCTTTTGCCGCTACGGGTACCACCCACAAAAAAAACGGCTTTAGCCATTACTGCTGCCCACCAACACGGGCCGCAGGTGCGCGTTCTACGCCGCCCCGCGCCTTCGCATCAGGCAAGGCAGGGGCAGTGTGCCCTTGCGGCGGTGTCAGCATGGGTGAGGTTTGCACGCGCGCGCCATTTTGTGCAGCACCTTGCGGCGCGCTTGGAGTCGCAGACTGTGGCTGGAACAACGCTGCGGTTCCGGCCTGCGCACTGCGGCGCGCAAGATCGCGCAAAATTGCCGCCGAGGCCTGCACAGAGGCAAGGGCCTGGGCATCCGCGCGCAATCTGCGTCCAACCCACTGGGCCACAAACAGCAGGGAATCATCGTCCAAGGACTGACCGCCATTTTGGCGTATGGCTGCCACAAGGGTGCGCTGCGAGGCGGCGCGATCCTCAAGCGACCGACGATACCGGGCGCTCAGACCATCTACCCGCAATTGCGCTGTGGATATCTGTGATTCGGGGGCGTTGTTTTCGCGCAACTGATCCACAGCAAATACGGCTTCAGCCATCTGGGCATTGATATCAACTACAACCTGCGCGGCCTTGTCCTGCTCATTCAGGTAGGCGGCAAGATTGGGCACAGAGGCCACGCCCTCAAGCGCGCCAGCCAGAATAACCAGACGTCCTGCCAGGGCCATGTGCAGTTGACGTATCTGCTCTGCCGTCAGTCCCTTGGCGGCTGCATCACGGTTGATGGCCTCCAGCAAGCGGTCGGCATACAGGGTGTACAAACCGCGCAACATGCTGGGATGAAAGGCATAACGCAACAGAGCATCACGCCCGCCCTTACCATCGACAACATTGGCAAGCTTTGCGCCGTAGCGCTGATTGAGCGCCTGTACACTGATATTCAGCGTGCCGCTCTGCGGGCCGGGGCGAAAGCGGGAAACAATAAACGATGCCATATCCTCCACAATTTCCAGGCGGATATGGCTATCCTCCGTCACCTTCTGGGGTGCCTGCGCACCGCTTTGCTGCGGATCAAATCCGGCGGGGATTGACCCGTCCACGGGTGCGGCAACACTGCCCTGTACGGTCTGACCAGCAAGGGTGCCGGGCGAGGTGGGCGGGCTGACAACAGAGACAGGCGGTGGCGGCGGCGCATCACGCAGCACATCGCCCACGCCAGCCAGAGGTGTGCCGCTGGTGGCGTTATTTATGACATCAGCGGCTTTTTCCCTCCACTGGTCACGGGTTGATTTATCCCGCGTAAGCCAATAGGTCGCGCCACCCAAGGCCAAAACAGCCAGCAGTGCCAACACTACTGCTTTGCGCGCACCCGCGCGGGCTGGGCTGGGTTTGGGCATATTCATTATGTCCGGCACGTCTAAAGACTTTTTATCCAATTTCATAAAATTCTCCTCAATACGGGGGTCCATGGTGCAGCCGCGCGTTGGTGCGTTACTCAGGCCGCCGCAAAAAATGGCAGTTCAAGCCATTATTTCCGTTTATTGCGCGTAAATGCTAGCATTGCTTCCCTGCGCTGTGAAGACATTTTCCAGAGAGTTTCTGGATACGGGGCAGACATTGCCCGCATTGCACCCCAAGGGGCGTCAGGGTATAGTATACAAATATTCATGCAGCAATTTATGCGAGGCTTTTTATGCTTACCCCTCCCAACATCCTCACCATTGCCGGTTCTGATTCTGGCGGCGGTGCGGGCATTCAGGCTGATTTAAAAACAATCATGGCTCTCGGCGGTTACGGCATGAGCGTTATCACCGCTCTGACCGCGCAAAATGGGCTGGGGGTTACTGGCATACATGCGCCAGACCCGGAATTTGTGGTGCTGCAACTGCGCACAGTTCTTGAGGGTTTTTCCATAAAGGCCGCCAAGACGGGTATGCTGTTTTCTGCACCGATCATCCGCGCTGTGGCCGCTGAGCTGCGCCAGCGCGACTTTCCTCTGGTGGTTGATCCTGTTTCGGTGAGCCAGAGCGGCAGCCGTTTGTTGCAGGAGGATGCCGTAACCGCCCTGGTGGAAGAAATACTGCCCGGCTGCGATCTGCTGACGCCCAACCGCCCGGAGGCCGAAATGCTCACGGGCTTGACCATCAACAACCTTGAAGAAGCCGAGGCCGCAGGGCAAAAACTGCTGGGTATGGGTGCCCGCGCCGTGCTTATCAAGGGCGGGCACATGGAAAGCTCCATTATGGTTACAGATTGCCTGTGCGTACCTGGAGAGCAGGCCAAGCACCTGCCCCAGGCCAAGGTGGAAACCGAAA
>QKDT01000240.1 GCA_003251995.1 Desulfovibrio desulfuricans | reverse complement strand
GCAAAGCACTGCCAGACAACAAAAAATAACTATTTTTTTCATAGATGTGAAAGCCGCTGCCGCAATGCTTCCGCATTGTCGGGTTTGAGTTCCATGGCCTTTTGATAGGCGGTGCGGGCTTCATCCTTCAGGCCCATATGCGCTGCTATCTCGCCATAGTGCTCCCATATGGAGGCATCCGTATGCTCGTCCAGGGTAACGGCGCGGCGGATTTCCTTCAGGGCGTCATCAAATTTTCCGGCCTTGAAATAAGCCCAGGCCAGCGAATCTATAATATAGGACTGGTTGGGGGCCAGCTCATCCGCCCGCGTAAGCAGCGTCAGGGCGCGGTCAAGATCGCGGTTTTCTTCTGCCAGGGTGTAACCCACATAATTGAGGGCCTGATAATTATCGGGGTGCAGGGTCAGGAGCATTTCCATGGTTTTGAAAGCGGCTTTTTTATCGCCTGTTTCATCCTGCAACGAGCCGAGCAGAAAGAACATTTCTGCGTTGTTGGGCCAGCGCTTGATAGCTTTTTGGGCTACATCCAGCGCCTGTTTCATCTGTTTTTGCCGCGCAAGCAAACGCACCTCAACCTCCACAAGCTCAGAGGAATCGGGGTTGGCGTTTGTGGCCTTGCGCACGGCTTCCAGAGCCTCGGCCTCGCGACCGGCCTCTGCCAGCAACTGTGTGCGCAGCAGCGCACCCCGCACAGCCGATTTGCTGGAAGCGGGGATTTTGTCCAGCCAGGAGAATGCCAGATCCAGATCGCGCCGCTGGTCATAGGCCAGCTCTGCAAGCAGCAGATAAACATCGGTAGGGGCGTCGCCCTGAGCCACAATTTGTTTGAGCAGACTTTCTGCCTGTAAAAAGTGGCGTGAATCCATAAACATGCTGGCAACGGTCAGCTTGAAGGGGGTGCTGTCCGGCCCTTGCTGCATGTATTTGAGCGCCCGTTCGGGCTGGCCCATGCGCAGCGAAATGTTGATAAGCCGCAGCAGTACATCCTGCGATGAAAAATTGAGCTTGAGCAGCTTTTCATAGATGCCGCGCGCGGCCTTGAGATCGGGTTTTTGCTCGTAAATAAAGGCCAGCTCCGCCATGGCTTCCACAAAATCTGGGGTGTCTTTAATGGCGCGCTGCAAATAGGGCACGGCTTCGTTTTGCCTGTCCATGCCGATGAGTGCCCGGGCGTGGTAATAATCCACAAGAGGGGTGCGCTGCTTGCCAGTAACGCTGTTGAGCAGCGTTTCCGCTTCGGGATACTGCTTGCTTTTAACAAGCAGCAGGGCCAGCTCCATACGGGCGTCTACAGAATCGGGGAATTTTTTAAGATATCCGCGCATGAGCTTGACGCCAAGCTCGGGCGAACCTTTTTCCATAAGGGCTTCTGCATACAGCAGATTGAGCGAAATATCATCGGGCCAGACGCTGAGCGCCTGCTCCATGACCATTGCCGTATGGGGAGACTTGCGGCTGAGCAGCCACACGCCGCCTTCAAGCCAGATATTAACGGGCATGTGCGCCTTGGCAAGCAGGGGAGAGGCTGCGGCAAGGGCGTTGTCGTCCTCGTCGTTGAGCGCCTGCGCAAAAACAAGAAAAGCGTAGGTGTTGAGCGCGTTGGGAGAAAGCTCTGCTTCAACCGGACGCAGCGACACGCCCTTGAGGTCGTGCTGCGGCGCTTTGGATGCCACAGTAGGCGAGGCAGACTCCGTAGTGGAAGTTTCCGATTTTTCTGCGGCCTGGTGCTTGGTGCCGGAACACCCGCCACAACCCAACAAAGAGAAAGATGTGACAGCAGTGAGGGCCAGGGCGCATAACAGCGCAACGTGGTTACGTTTCATATCAGGATTGTATCCATGTGTCTGAAAAGTCTTTGATATCCACAGCCAGGTGCTGACGGATTTTTTCCAGCAACCGTGCCTCAAGCTGGCGAACTCGTTCCCGCGTGACGTTATACCGTTCGCCTATCTCGCGCAAGGTAACAGGCTCGTCTGTGAGCAGGCGGTTTTGCAGAATATACAGCTCTTTTTCGTTCAGTTTGGGCAGTATTGTCTTAAGCCGGCTGCGCACAAGATCGGCGATTTCGTCACGCGCCAGGCTGTCCTCAATGCCAGGGCCGAGCGCTGGCAAAAAGTCCATGCGCGTCGCGCCGCCCGCATCTTCGCCAACGGGTACGTTCAGTGACATGTCGGTAGACGCAAGGCGCTGATCCATCTCATTAATCTGGTCTTCCGTAACGCCCAGGCGTTCAGAGAGCATGGCTGCATCAGGGTCAAAACCCTGCATGATCAGTTTTTGACGTTCGCGGTTCAGATTATAGAACAACTTGCGCTGCACCTGCGTGGTGCCGATTTTAACCATGCGCCAGTTGTCCATAATGAATTTGAGGATGTAGGCCTTGATCCAGAACGAAGCGTAGTAGGAAAATTTGATGCCCTTGTCGGGGTCAAATTTGTTTACCGCGCGCATAAGGCCCACATTGCCCTCTTGCACCAGGTCCAGCACGTTCTGCATCCATCTGCGCTGAAAGTCCATGGCAATACGCACCACAAGCCGCAGATGCGACGAAACCAGCCTAAAGGCGGCATCCGCATCGTTGTGGTCGCGTACGCGCAGAGCAAGCTCGTGCTCTTCATCGGGCTTGAGCAGGGGAAAGCGGCTTACTTCACGCAGGTAGAGATGCAAGCTGTCGCGCGGGCCAACAGCGGGCAAGCGCGTTGTGGAGGGTGCTGGCAAGTCGTCATGGTCTTCTTCAAGAGCAATCGGGTCGATATCATGGTCGTCAGCTTCAAGCTCCACATCAACATCGTCAGTGGATTCGATCAGCGCATCATCATCCTCATGATTGGTAGATACAGAGTCAGACGCTATTTCATGTGCATCAGAGCCATCAACATCTATAATACTTTGTCCAGCGGATTTTTTGTCGGTCGCCCTGGTGCGCGGTTTGGCGGTAGTGGCGCGCGCGGTTCCCTCTTTGGAGGTAGCCCGCTTACGCGACTTGGGAACATCCAGAACTTCCACCTCGGTGGTGGAAATATCGGAATTTGCCGTTTTTGGCGCACTGCGTGGGTTTGTGGGAGCTATCGGACTATCTTTTTTCATGATATTTATGTCTGAGCATCGCCGCCTGCAACAGGCCGCAATGTTTAATGCTATAGTTTTGATTTGTTCTTTTCAATGTTTTTCAGTAGTAAAAGGCCTGCCGGTTTTTTTGGCACGGCTCAATATTTGGCCTCGGCGGCATAATCGCCGGTATGGGCCTGCGTGTTCTGGTTCGCAAATCCCCACGGGAATCAGCGGCCTCAAACAACGGAAGCCCCAGCATACAGGTATTGCGGGCGGAAGGCAAAGGTGCTCTTTCGCTTGCGGCGGCTGTGCTGGGAACAGAGCGAGACGATAATGACATTTCGAGAAGCCCTCGGCCTTGGCAGGCCTCTTTTGCTCGACGGCGCCATGGGTACCATGCTTCAGGCTTCGGGTATGCCCGCTGGCGCGACCCCCGAAGAATTTTGCATGGAAAACCCCGACACCCTACGTGGCATTCACAAGGCCTATCTGGATGCGGGCGTTGATCTGCTGACATCATGCACTTTTGGCGGAAATATGTACAAGTTGCCCAAGAGCTTGGATGTTTTTTCGTTCAATAAACGCATGGTTGAAATTGCCAAGGAGGCCGCAGCGCAGGCTGGTCGTCCGGTATTTGTGGCTGGCAACGTGGGCCCCACCGGGCATTTTGCCAAACCCCTTGGGCCGGTGGAGCCCCGCGACCTCATCGCTGCCTTTGCCTTGCAGATTCGCGGTCTTGTGGCTGGCGGGGCTGATCTCATTTTTATTGAAACGCAGTTTGATCTGGCAGAAGCCAGAGCCGCCGTGGTTGCCGCCCGGCAGGAGTGCGATTTGCCCGCCATGGTGTCCATGACCTTTGAGCAGGGCGTGAGCCTGACTGGCTCAACACCCGCCATATTTGCCGAAACTATGCAGAAC
>QKDT01000271.1 GCA_003251995.1 Desulfovibrio desulfuricans | reverse complement strand
GGGCAATTGCTGCGCGCGCGCATGGAACAGCTTCTCTCCTCTTTTCCGCCCGCCTCCGGGCAGTGGGAAAGGCACGTGTATTGGGGCGATGAGGAACCCTCGCCGCGCTTTTGGGAGCAGCTTACCTTGCAGGGGCTGTTTGGAGCGCCGCGCGTGCTGGTAGTGCGCCAGGCCAATTTGTGGCCCGCCGCAGTGTGGAAAAAGGTTTCGCACGCACTGGCCCGTCCCTCGGAGCAATGCTGGCCTTTTTTCTGCATGGAAGTGGCCTGGGACAAAGGGCAGCCCAAAATACCGGCCCACATTGGCAAGCTGCGCTGCATGGCCTTTGCCGATCAGCAGGGCTGGATATGGCGGCAGGATGGCCTGAACGAAAGGGCCGTCAAAAAACACGTATTGCAGCGCTCGCACGAACTGGGATTACGCTTTGAGCAGGATGCTCTTGAACAATTTTGCGCCTCTGTGCCGCCTGATGCCCTGGCTATTGAAAACGAGCTGCTCAAGTTACAGCTTTTGCGCAATGCCGCCCAGGATGTTACACTGGATTTGTCACCCAATAATTCGGGTGGGGCCGCCCAAGGCCCGGACCAGGGCACCATCACCCTGGCAATGACAGCCACAGCGTCGTGGAACCCGGAATGCAATGTTTTTGACTGCATCCGGCATATGGAGGCTGGCAACCTCCCCGCTGTGTGGAAGGAACTTTCGCGCAGTCAGGATGGCGACAGCCTGCTATTTTCATTGTTGGCCCTGCTGGCCCGCGAGCTGCGATTGCTCTGGCAACTATGGGCGGGCGAAAAGGTGCGTGTTCACCCCAACGAAGCATCTTTCAAAAAACAGCTTGCCACCCGCCTTGGCCCCGCAGTGCTTGCGGAATGCATGTCCACAGTGATGGACGCCGAGTTGCAGGTTAAGAGTGGTCGCCGATCGCCGGGCCAAAGCCTGGATTATCTTGCGACTCGCATGACTGAGTTGTTTGCCGGTCGTACCCGCGCCTGAACTACAGGCCGTACAGCGCATTTTTGAGCAAAACGTCCACGGCGCAAAATCTTTTTGGCAGCCTGTAGCGATTCTTTGCGACTTGCGCCAGCAATGATACACTCCCCCCTAAGGGCTCAAGCCTCACGCATTTATTGCATCACGCCTCAGTGGTAATGTCCGTTCAGCCAGGCCGCGGTACGTACAAAGTGAAATTGCCATAATGCGCGTCAATCAGTATTCTTCGTTTAGTTCACCTAAAAAAGGCAACGGATTTGCGGGTATGCTTGCGCCTTTATCTGCCCGCCCCCTTGCGCAACCTTCAAGACTGCTTATTTTATGACAGCAAAGCCAACATCTACCCCGCCCACAAGCCTCGGGCATCGTGAGCGGCTGCGGCAAAGACTGGAACTGGAACCCACGGCAGTGGCGGATTATGAAGTGCTGGAACTGCTGCTTGGCTATGGGTTGACCCGCAAGGATACAAAACCCCTTGCCAAAGAACTGATGCAGAGATTTGGCGGAATACGCGGCGCGTTGGACGCAAGGCCCGAAGACCTGTTGCAGGTTCCTGGTTTTGGGCCGGGCCTGCTTGCCTTATGGCGAGTGTTGGGCGAAACGCGGGCGCGATACGCGGCAGCAGAGGTACGGCAAAGGGAAGTTCTGGCAACCCCGGAGGCAGTGGCCCGCATGGCGCAGGCCCGCTTGGGAAACAGCCCGCATGAAGAATGCTGGCTGGCACTGGTAGACAGGCGTAACCGCCTTATGGCCTGGGAGCGTCTGCGCAGAGGTGGCATTGCAGAAGTTTCAATCTACCCAAGGGACGTTCTTGAAGCGGCCCTGCTACGAAAGGCAAGCGGCATAATTCTGGTACACAATCACCCCGGCGGTAACCCGGGGCCTTCGCAGGAAGACCGCCTGCTCACAGAAGAACTGCAAAGACTTGCGCCCCGCATGGGGCTACGCTTTCTGGATCACGTCATCGTTACGGATGGAGACTGCTACAGCATAACGCAATCACAACGCATTTAGATCTAAAGCAGTCGGGGAGAACATATATGGCTGACATCAATGAAAAAGACATCTTGCTGCCCCAGGAACCCGTTGAAGCGGAACCCGCTATCGACAGCGATTCGGACAAGACGGAAATGAGCGCGCCTGAAACGCTGGACCATGAGGGCAGCCCCTCCACGGCAGCGCAGAGCATTCCCGACACCCTGCCAGTTTTGCCCGTTCGCGATGTGGTGATCTTCAACTACATGATTCTGCCTCTTTTTATCGGGCGCGACAAATCCGTGCAGGCGGTGGACGCAGCCCTGAAAAACGGGCGGCATCTGCTCGTTTGCGCGCAAAAAGAAGAATCTACCGAAGATCCCAAGCCGGAAGACCTCTATGAGGTCGGCACGGTGGTGCAGGTTATGCGCATGCTCAAGATGCCCGATTCGCGGGTAAAAATCCTTGTGCAGGGCGTAAGCCGCGCCCGCGTTACGGGCTACCGTCAGGTGGAGCCCTTCCTTGAAGCGCGCATTGAAACCCTGCCCGAACAGATTCCTGTGGTGGACGCCACGGTTGAAGCCCTGCTGCGCTCTGTGCGCGAGCAGAGCGAAAAAGTGCTGACCCTGCGCGGCCTCTCCTCGCCCGACGTACTTGCCGTGTTGCAGGGTGTGGACGATCCGGGCCGCCTGGCTGATCTTATCGCCGCCAACATGCGTATGAAAACCGCCGATGCACAGAGCATTCTTGAGGCGGAAAACCCCATCGACCGCCTCATGCTGGTTAATACCCAGTTGCAGCGCGAGGTGGAGGTTGCCACCGTGCAGGCGCGCATCCAAAGCTCGGCCCGCGAAGGCATGGACAAGGCGCAGAAAGATTATTTTCTTCGTGAGCAGCTCAAGGCCATCCGCACGGAACTTGGCGACAAGGAAGAAGACGGCGAGGAAGACCTTGAAACGCTCAAGCAGGCCCTTGAAAAGGCAGGTCTGCCCAAAGACGTGCGCAAAGAGGCCGACAAGCAGTTGCGCCGCCTTTCGGGCATGCATGCCGATTCATCCGAGGCCAACGTGGTGCGCACCTACCTTGACTGGTTGGTGGAACTGCCGTGGAAAAAGCTTTCGCGCGACAGGCTGGACATTGTTCATGCCAAAGAAATTCTTGACGAAGACCACTGCGGGCTCGACAAAATCAAGGACCGTATCCTTGAATTCCTGAGCGTGCGCAAGCTTAATCCGCAGTCCAAAGGCCCCATCCTTTGCTTTGCAGGCCCTCCTGGCGTGGGTAAAACCTCGCTTGGTCGCTCCATTGCGCGAGCTCTGGGCCGTAGATTCCAGCGACTTTCGCTGGGCGGCATGCACGACGAGGCCGAAATTCGCGGGCATCGGCGTACCTACATCGGGGCCATGCCGGGGCGTATTGTGCAGGCTCTCAAGCAGGCTGGCACGCGCAACCCTGTTATTGTGCTGGACGAGGTGGACAAGCTGGGCGCCGATTTCAGGGGCGATCCTTCTTCGGCCCTGCTGGAAGTGCTTGATCCGGAACAGAACAACACCTTCAGCGACCACTACCTGAACGTGCCCTTTGATCTTTCAAAGGTTATGTTCCTCTGCACGGCTAACCATCTGGAAACCATCCCGGCGGCCCTGCGCGACCGTATGGAAGTCATCTCCCTGCCCGGTTACACCTTGCAGGAAAAGGCCCAGATCGCCCGCAAGCATCTGCTGCCCAAGAAGGTGGAAGACAACGGCCTTGAAAGCAAGGATGTGGAACTGACGGAACCGGCTCTGGAAAAAATCATTCGCGAGTACACCCGCGAGGCTGGGCTGCGCAACCTGGAGCGCGAACTTTCTTCCATCTGCCGCAAACTGGCTCGCCGCAAGGCGGAGGGCAAAAAGCCGCCCTTTATGGTCGATGTGGCTGATGTGGAAAAGCTGCTGGGTGCGCCCCGCTTTATTGAAGACGAAAAGGAAAAGAAGCTCATGCCCGGCATGGCTCTGGGCCTGGCCT
>QKDT01000153.1 GCA_003251995.1 Desulfovibrio desulfuricans | reverse complement strand
GCTTTGTTGCGGGCTGGCGTGCGCGCTCAGGCTGTCAAACCTGTGCAGACAGGCGTGCCAGCGGAGCAGGCGCTTACAGCTCCCCTGGCTGATGCTCGCGTGTATGCGGCTGCCGTGGCAGATGTGGCGCAAGGCGCATTTGCGTTGCCTGCCAAAGCCCTGCATTGTTTCAGCCTGCCAGCATCGCCCCACCTTGCAGCAGCGCGTGAGGGTGCGCGCCTGACGTGCGCAGACCTGCGCAATGATATCGTTTGCCACGCGAGCGCCAGCACAGCTGATATGTTGTTGCTGGAGGGCGCTGGTGGCCTGCGCGTGCCGCTCAATGAGCGCGAAGACATGCTTGACCTGATGGCATCGTTGGGCCTGCCTGTGCTGCTGGTGGGCGGCAATTATCTGGGTGGTCTTAACCATATTTTGCTTTCACTGGATGCCCTGCGTCACAACGGGCTACAACTGGCAGGGGTGGTGCTGGTACCATCTGTTGATCCTTCTGCCGGGTGCCCTGGCGTGGACGTAGCAGCCATGCTTGCGGATAACATAGCCATGTTGCGCGCGCGTCTGACGCAACAAGGGCTGTCTGCCCCCGTGGTGGAACTGCCCCGATTGCCGCAACTGGACGCAGAAGCTTGGCAAACCCTGGCTCAGGGGCTTGAGCCCTTGGTACAGCACCTGCAGTCCTTGGGGTATGGAGCTAATTGTGGTGTAAATTCTGGCGCAGATTGGGGCGCGGAAGTGGCCCGGCGCGACCATCAAACCATCTGGCACCCCTATGCCTCGGCAGCACAGCCGCCGCTTCTCAGCACGGTTGCGCGCACCAGGGCCAACCGTATTGTGCTGGCAGACGGCAGTGAACTTGTGGACGGCATGTCATCGTGGTGGGCTGCCGTACACGGCTACAACAATCCCCGCCTTATGGAAGCCCTGCACGCGCAGGCCGGGTGCATGCCGCACGTGATGTTTGGCGGCCTGACGCACGAACCAGCGGTGACGCTGGCTGAAAAACTGCTGCGCCTTATGCCCGTGGGGCTTGAACGCGTGTTCTTTGCCGATTCCGGCTCTGTGGCGGTGGAGGTTGCGCTGAAAATGGCTCTGCAATACCAGCAGGGCAAGGGTCAAACAAAGCGCGCAAAGTTTCTGACCCCGCGCGGCGGCTATCATGGCGATACCTTTGGCGCCATGTCGGTGTGCGACCCTGTTACGGGCATGCACAGCCTGTTTTCTGCCATGCTGCCGCAGCAGATATTTATGGAGCGACCGAGCTGCCGCTTTGATCAGCCCTTTGACCCTGCAAGTCTGGATGACGCCCGTCGCATACTTGCCGAACGCGGACAAGAAATCGCCGCAGTGATTCTGGAGCCAGTGGTGCAGGGCGCGGGCGGCATGTGGTTTTACCACCCCGAATATCTGCATGGGCTTGCACAATTGTGCCGCGAGGCTGGGGCGCTGTTGATATTTGATGAAATTGCCACAGGCTTTGGGCGCACCGGCAAGATGTTTGCGGCGGAGTGGGCCGGGGTTTCACCCGACATCCTTTGCTGCGGCAAGGCGCTTACGGGCGGGGTACTCACACTGGCTGCCACGGTATGCACGAATGACGTTGCGCAGGGCATTTGCGCTGGGGGCAACGTGTTTATGCACGGCCCCACGTTTATGGGCAACGCCTTGGCCTGTGCAGTGGCCTGCGCCAGCCTTGACCTGTTGGAGGCCGAAGACTGGCAGCAAAAGGTGGCAAACCTTGAAAGCGGGTTGCGCAAAGGGCTGGCCCCTTGCGCAAAGTTTGAGGGCGTGGCAGATGTGCGCGTGCTGGGCGGAATTGGCGTTGTAGAAACCTGCGAGCCAGTCAACACTGCAGCATTGCAAACGTATTTTGTACAGCATGGCGTCTGGGTGCGGCCTTTTAACCGCCTTGTCTACCTTATGCCGCCGTACATTAGCCCTGCGGAAGATGTGGAGCGCCTCTGCGCTGTTGTGGCAGGGGCCTTGCGCTCTGGAGCGCATTTGCAGGGGTAGGGCGGCACTCGCTGCGGCGCGTAATGTGTTTGCGGGCAGCCTGTGGGTTATTTTGCCGTGGGCGGGGGCGGAACGGGCAGGCCCCTGAAAATAAGCCGCGTGGCTGTTGCATCGGCAAGGTCTGCCACATCCATGAGTTTTTCCAGCAGTTCGAGCAGATAATGGCGGTCGTTTTCGCAACCGTCCTTAAAGTCGGCTTCAAGCTCGCCGCTGCGGATATAATTTTCCAGTTCCGTAAGGTCGTTTACTGTGAGCATGAGGGATCCTTTGCAAGCGCGGAAATGCA
This sequence comes from Desulfovibrio desulfuricans, assembly GCA_003251995.1. Taxonomy (GTDB): domain Bacteria; phylum Desulfobacterota; class Desulfovibrionia; order Desulfovibrionales; family Desulfovibrionaceae; genus Desulfovibrio; species Desulfovibrio desulfuricans_B. The sequence goes on along the minus strand of QKDT01000153.1, from coordinate 1,698 downwards.
GCGTTCTGTAAGGTCTTGCGCCATGTGTTCGACCTGCTGTATTTCCTCGCGGGTGATATTGTCGTAATGAATGCCCGCACTGACGCATACGGTGCAGTTCAGGGCCTGGGCCAAGCGTTCTGCCATGCGCAGGGCAAGGGTGTCTTCTTTGTGCCCGGTCAGGCCCCCCACATGGGTTTGGGCCTGCGTGTGTTGCTGCGCTGGGGCGACCAGAGCCACAGCGCCAATATGGCTTGCGCCGCCGCCGCAGAGTACCTGTAGGTCGCGCCCCAGGCGAAATACGCGCAGATATACACTCAGGCGGCCCTGCTGGGCAGTGAATCGCATGGCTGCTCCTGTGCTTTTGGGCAATGTTGACGCGGTTGGACGGCATAGCCCCAAAGAGTGGCTCTTGCTGCCGCATGCCAGTAATTTTCTGCCTGCCTGTCACGGCTGGCAACCCGCCCACGGACAAGGCGGAATTGTTGTGGTATATATATGATGCGGCCTACAGCCGCAAGGCCGCTAAAAAGCTTGCTGCCTCGGGCTTGACGCCCCAGCGGGCGGCCCTTACCATTTTGCCAATTCTTTGTTGTATGGAGATAGTATGACTCTTGATCCGACCAAGCACCCGGACTGGCAGATCGCCCTGGATGCGGAACAGAATATGAAAACTTTTGACGCTCTGACCGCTGAAATGGGGTTGGAGCCTTCAGAAGTGCTGCCCTATGGGCGATACATGGGCAAAATTGAACAGCATGATGTGCTGCAAAGGCTTGAAAATCGCCCCAACGGCAAATACGTTGACGTTACAGCCATTACGCCCACGCCCCTTGGCGAAGGCAAGTCCACCACCACCATTGGTCTGGTGCAGGGCCTTGCGCGGCGTGGCCTGCGGTCTTCTGCAGCTATCCGCCAGCCTTCGGGCGGCCCCACCATGGGCATGAAGGGTTCCGCCGCTGGCGGCGGCCTTTCGCAGTGCATCCCTCTTACGCCGTATTCGCTCAACTTTACGGGTGATATTCATGCTGTGGGCGCGGCACACAACCTTGCCATGACAGCCCTCACATCCCGCATGCAGCACGAGCGCAACTATGACGACGCCACGCTTGAGCGTCTTTCTGGCATGCGCCGTCTTGATATCGACCCCACCCGTGTGAGTACTGGCTGGGTGATGGATTTTTGCACTCAGGCCTTGCGCAATGTCATCATTGGCATGGAAGGCGACGGCAGACGCAATGATGGTTTTATGATGCGTTCGCATTTTGACATCACCGTTGCCTCCGAGGTTATGTCCATCCTTTCCGTGGCGCGCGATCTGGCTGACCTGCGTCAGCGCATGGGCCGCATGGTGCTTGCCCTCGACCGCAATGGCAGACCCGTGACCACCGCTGATCTTGAAGTTGACGGCGCCATGACCGCCTGGCTGGTGGAGGCCATCAAGCCCAATCTTATCCAGACCATCGAAGGCCAGCCCGTGTTGGTACACACTGGCCCCTTTGGTAATATTGCCCTTGGTCAGAGTTCGGTTATTGCCGACAGGGTGGGTCTGAAGCTTGGCGACGTCCACGTGACCGAATCCGGCTTTGCGGCAGAAATGGGCTATGAAAAGTTTTGGAACCTCAAGTGCCGTTACAGCGGGCTCGCGCCTGATGCGGCGGTGATTGTGGCTACCGTGCGCGCGCTCAAGCACCACGGCGGTGCGCCGCAGCCTCGCCC
>QKDT01000404.1 GCA_003251995.1 Desulfovibrio desulfuricans | reverse complement strand
CCCCTTTACTGTTTCGGGCGACAACATAGTCAAATTGCCATTCGATATGGATTTTCACGCGCTCGATAAAGCCCTTATGGACAGACTTAGCACTCTGGAACGGCTTGATGCCAAATCTGTCTTCAGCGAGATGTATTCTGTGCTTGGGCAACACCTTATGCCCGATGCCCCACAGGCAAAGTTGGGCGTAAGCATGCCTCAGGTTGATTTTTTCCGCTTTGAAACGCTTCTACAAACATATCCACAGGCAAAAATCGTCTATATCATGCGCGATATACAGGAGGTATTGTACGCTCATTGCAAGAGAGAAGCGTTCACACGTGGAATTTCTGCAGAAGACGCACTAGAAGAACTGACCACGCTCAAGTCTGACTGGCTCAGACGGATGATCAAGGCAAAAGATGTTGCCGCCCGCTTTGCCCAGGAACAACCCGACCGATTCACAACCATAGACTTCACGGATCTTGTTTGCGACACGACCAATGTCATGACGCGTCTGGCCTCCTGGCTTGGCATTGAAGACCTCCCCTGCCTTTACAAGGGCACCTGGAACGGTATGGAGATCGACAAACGGCTGACTGGACGCGTACTGGACAAGCCGGAGGACATCCCGGCAAGTTTTGCCAGCATGACCAGCCGGGATATTGCAGATATCAAGGCAAAAATAGAGCAGGCAAACAATCCTTCTGAAAGCGCCCTCGTATTGCAGGCCGCGCGGTTTGAAAAGATCGGCTGGGATTACAACAAAGCCCTTGAAAGAACCAACGCTACCTTGCCACTGCTGGGTATGCATGGTCCCTTTCACGAAGACATGTGCGAAAACGCCTCCCAGCACTGGCTGGCGCTGGCTGCCGTTGCGCCCGAAAAAGTACGACGCATTCTGGAAATCGGCACCTTTTCTGGCGACACCGCCGCGTACCTCTCGGCCTTGTTCCCTCACGCGCAGATCGTAACCTGCGACCTGCCAGATGATTCACAGCGCTATATTTCGAGCTACGGGCGACAAAACCCCGACAAGAAAACTGCGCTCGAGAAACAGCGTGAACAAAACCTGAAAGCAGAAAACATTACCTTTATTCAAAAAAACAGTTTTCTGCTGCCGCAATACGTTACAGGCCAGTTTGACATCATCTGGATGGACGGTGGGCACACCTACCCCGATGTCGCCTTTGACCTTTGCAATTCATGGCATCTGCTGGCTGACGATGGCATACTGCTTTGCGATGATATTTTTATTCCAGAGCCCTCAGATACATCGAAAAATCATGACAGTTATCATGTTTTTTCGCCTCTCATTCGGGACAACATCATCAGCGTACACTACATACTGAAACGGCTTTGCGTCGCGCCTTCGGCAGGGCTGGAAGGTAAAATGATCGCCGCTGTGAAAAAGATTCAGCAACCTGGCAGCTAAACAAGCAATGGAGACAAGGCTCCCCCCCCCTTCTTCCGCCGCGCTGCCAGCGCACCGCCCTTTGCGTATCTGCATACTGTTCGATATGCACTACTGGCTTTATGGCGGCGGCCCCAAATTCGTATGGGAATTGGCGCAAACCATGACTGCGCGGGGGCACGAGGTCAGCATTTATAGCTCTGCAACATCAGGAAACGAGCCTCCATACAAATTTGACGCTCGCATACGGATGTTCCGGGTCAGCCTGTCAGACAAACATGACAACATCGCCTTGCTGAGAAAAATGCTCTCGCAAGAAAATTATGATGTTGCCATCTCCATGCAGGGCGGAGCAATGCAGCTCTATTGGGCTGTTGTTCTACTGGGTACGGGTATTCCAATGGTTTATTCCGAGCATAGCTTCCCTGCTAGGGTGGAACAGTTCTGGAATCGCCAGGGAAGGCTGGCTGCCATGAGCGGGGCAGACGCCATACACTTGCTGTTGCCCGAATTTGTCGATTCCCTGCCCGCGTGGCTGCATGACCGGGTGACAGTGATCCCCAATTCTGCCCCATATGTGACAGCCCCACCGGCAAAAAAAACAACCCAACCCCATACCCTTGTGAGCCTTGGGCGGTTTGATACGGTCAAACAGATACCGCTGCTTGTGGAGGCCTTTGGCCTGCTGCATAACCGCTTTCCTGACTGGATGCTGGATATCTGGGGATACGGCGATGAGGAGTGCCTCATTGCCAAGGCCATAGCCCAAAGCCCCGCGCAGTCGGCAATACACCTGCGGGGCGTTGCCGACCCGGCACTGAGCATATTTGCCCAGGCGCAGCTTTTCTGCATTCCTTCTCGCTGCGAAGGCTTTGGCCTGACGGTACTGGAAGCCATGTCGCAAGCAACGCCAGCCATTGGTTTTGCCCAATGCGCGGGCGTCAGCCACATAATCACGGATGGGGTAAACGGCCTCCTTGCGCCAGAGATGACCCCTCAAAGCCTGGCAGACACGCTGTCCAAAGCTATGGGAAGCGCAACCTTGCGCAACACGCTTGCACAGGGGGCAGTGCAGACCGCGCAAGAATATGCCCCGGAACAGATTTTCGACCAATGGGAAGCATTGCTAAGAGCTACCGCGACCAGCAAAGGGCATACCCGCATGGACGCCTTTAGCGAAGAGCCCTTTGCCTCCATGGCGAGGCTTTCAGCCGCAGCCCGTCGGGAATGGCTGTTCCGCGATTTCGGCAGGCCGTGGCCCGGCTCCATGCGCTGGTATGCAGAAGCCGCCCGCGCAACGGCTGCAAAATTATGGAAAACCCTCCAAAGGAGATTGGGACGATGACCCCATGCGCCAACATCCAGCCCATATGCTGCGATGATCTTCCCGTGTATCCAGCCCCCACCGATCAGGATCTGCGTCTGGTGGAAGAAAGCGGGCTGTTTGACGAGGCCTGGTACAGGCGCTGTTATCTTTTGGGAAGAACTGCCACCATGCCGCCGCTGGTGCATTTTTTGCGCTACGGGCCTAGAAAGGGCTACCGTCCCAACGAATTTTTTGATCCGCTCCTCTATCTGAGCGCGTTCCCTGATGCTCTGGCCTCAGGGCGCAACCCACTGCTCCATTTTTTGCAAAATCTGGATCCCGCCTTTTATGCCGCCGGGGCTACCGCGGGCACGCAGCTTTCGCAGTACAGCGCAACGCCGCTTACTGTCCTTATGACGGTGTATAACGGTCAGGCATATCTGCGAGAGACCGTAGAAAGTATCCTCAATCAAACTTTCTCGAACTTCAGTTTTCTCATTCTCGATAACGCGTCAGACGATGCCACGTCCGACATTTTGGCTGAATATGCGCGCAAGGATGCCCGCATCAGGGTTGTGACCAACGAGCGTAATCTTGGGCAGACCGGTGCGCTCAACAAAGGCCTTGCCCTGACGGACACCCCCTATGTGGCCCGCATGGACGCCGATGACATAGCCTTGCCCGAACGCTTGTACCGTCAACTCGCATTTATGGAGGCGCATCCTTCTGTGGATGCCCTTGGGTGCAGTATCCGTGGTATTGACAAGAACGGTGCCCTCAATGGCTGGTCATGGCGGCCCCCCTGTACCCCGGCAATGCTCAAGCTTGATCTCAAACGATGGCAGGGGCGCGCCATCCCTCACCCCACTGCAATGTTCCGTACCGAAGCACTGAAAAAGGTGAACGGATACAGCCCGGCGCTGAACTATGTGCAGGATTTCGACTTGTGGCATCGGCTGATGGAAAACAACTTCTCCATTGCAAGCCTGGCTGGCGAGCCATTGCTGCTCTATCGGCAATATGAACGCACCAATACAGATAGAAATGCCATCAAGGCCCTGGAATATGCCCTTGCAGCAATGGCCTGCGACAAGAGGGATAACGGTGAGCCCAATCCACTCAATAACATTACTGAGCCCACTGTCGAACTGGCGCAGAGCCTGCTCACCCCCGGCACACACGGCGCGTATACGTGGCTTGCCATGCTGCCCGAAATTCAATGCGAGGGTAAGAAGGATCTGATAATTCAAGCCCTGCGCAACGCCCTGCCCTATCCAGAAGCAATGCCTGTGGGC
>QKDT01000438.1 GCA_003251995.1 Desulfovibrio desulfuricans | reverse complement strand
AACGTTCCACCCGGTAGCCAATAAAGCGCACGCGGCTTTCTGCGTCGCGCACCGCCACGCATACGCGCCCAAGGCGCGAAGCCGTGACGGCCCTGCACAGAAAATACCCAGCCATAAGGGCAATGGCAGAGCAGGCAAAGAGCGCTGTGCGCATGCCGTCTGTCTGCAATTCAAAGCCAAGCAGGGTCTTGAAGTCCGTGAGGCCGTTATTGCCGCCAAAACCCATCTCGTTGCGGAAAAAGGCCAGCAAAAGGGCATAGGTCATGGCCTGGCTCATGATGGAAAAATACACGCCCGATACGCGGGAGCCAAAGGCCAGCCTGCCAAAGACATAGGCCAGCAGGCCGGGAAGCAGCACCACAAGCAGCACAGCCACCATAAAATATTCACTGCCGTGCCAGAACCAGGGCAGTTCCTTCCAGTTCAGAAAAACCATGAAGTCCGGCAGGTTGGGGTTGCCATATACGCCACGTGCGCCGATCTGCCGCATGAGGTACATGCCAAAACCGTAACCCCCCAGGGCAAAGAAGGCGCCGTGTCCAAGGCTGAGCACGCCCATGAAGCCCCACACCAGATCCACAGAAAGAGCCAGCAGGGAGTAGGTAAGGTATTTACCCAGCAGCGTGACCATGTAGCCTGGGACATGCAGGGCATTGCCTACGGGCAGCAGGCTGCCGACAACAACTGCCAGAGACAGGGTTGCGGTAACAAGCAGGAAGTTGCGGGTAGGCGCGTTGAGCAGCTTTTCGCGTTCAAAAATGTTGGTCGCCATTTACGCCTCCACCGCACGGCCCTTTTGCGGAAACAATCCGCGCGGGCGCTTTTGGATGAACAGGATAAGGCAGACCAGAATGATGATTTTGGAGAGCATGGCGCCGCTGGCAGGTTCCAGAAACTTGTTGGCAATGCCCAGGGCCAGGCCGCCTGTGAGCGTACCCCAAAGATTGCCCACGCCGCCGAAAACCACAACCATGAACGAATCCACAATGTAGGTCTGGCCCAGATTGGGGCCAACGTTGGAAACCTGGCTCAAAGCCACGCCAGCCATGCCCGCCACGCCGGAGCCAAGGCCAAAGGTCAGCGCATCCACACGGGAGGCGCGTATGCCCATGCAGCGGGCAATGGCCCGGTTTTGCGATACGGCGCGAACCTCAAGGCCCAGACGGGTGCGGTGCATCGCCATGTGGATGAGGGCAAAGACGCCAAGGCAAAACAGTATGATGTACACGCGGTTGCAGGTAAGGCTGAAATGCTGGGTAATCTGCCATACGCCGCTCATGAATTCGGGATTTTGCACGGCCCGGTTAAGGGGAGAAAATACCGTACGCACGGCCTGTTGCAGTACTAGGCTGATGCCAAAGGTTGCCAGCAGCGTTTCAAGCGGGCGACCATAGAGAAAGCGGATAACGGTTTTTTCAAGCAGCACGCCAGTGCCGCCGCTTACAAGAAATGCAGCGGGCACAGCCAGAATAAGGGCAAGACCGGGCTGACCGGGCAAAAGCTGTTGCATGCCCCAGGCCGTATAGGCGCCGAGCATGATCAGCTCGCCGTGCGCCATATTGATAACGCCCATGACGCCAAAGGTGATGGCAAGGCCAATGGCAGCCAGTACAAGAATGGACCCAAGGCTCGTGCCAAAAAAGAGCATTTCAAAAAACTGCGCCCACTGGGCGGAAACACGCTGGGAATAGAGGGCATCGTCCGCGGCCTTTGCCACGGCGCTGTCAGAAGATGCAGCCAGGGTGCGTAAAGCGTTGAGGGCCGAAGGGCTGCCATTGCTGTTGAGGGCATGCACCGCGGCGATCTGATCGGAGCGCACGGCGGCGGTATCCGCAGCAACATACAGGGCCAGGGCGGCATCAAGATTGGCGCGAACCTCTTCGTCCTTTTCACCCGCCAGCAATTTGCGCAGGGCATCTGCCTTGAGCGGCGGGGTGGCGCTGTCCATGAGGGCCGCAGAAGCCTGACGTCGTTTGGTGGTATCTGTGGATGTGAGGGACTGGGCGTTAAGGATGTCTGTGATGCGTTGGCGCTGACGGTTGCTGGTGCCTACCTTGCGCAGGGAATCTGCGGACTGGGGTGCGCCAAGCGCCCCCTTGGTATCAAGGGGCCGGGCCTGACCGTTGTCGTCACCCACAAAAAGGGTTCCGGTGGTCGTATCTGCCAGCAGGGTGCCGTGCAGCAGTGTTTCCAGCAGCTTTTCGCGCAGAGGCGCGGCAAGGTTGCTGTCGTCCTTTTCCAGCACGGCAATAGCCGCATCTCTATCCATAACCTTGGAGCTTACAAGCGCTTTGAGCAGGTCGGCAGGGAGAAAGGAGGAGGACAGCACCGGGGACGCGGAAGGAGTCGAAACCGCGCCCCCGGCATTCCCGTCCGGTTCCGGTCCGGACGCCAGCGCTGCATGCGGCAGGCTGAAAATTAGTAGGCAACAGAGCAAAAGCGCCGTGCGCATGGGTATATCCTTTTTCTGGTCTGTCGGGCTGCGTTGTGCGCGCTCTGACAGACGTGCCATGGGGGGAATTGCGGGGGCCATTGTGGCCCCCGCAGCAGGAGCAGGTTTGGGGTGTCTGCGTATTGCTATTCTGCAATGTTTGCGTCTGGCATTTGACCATCTGCAATCACTTTGCGGCGCGGGTTTCTTAAAACCTTGCGCGGAGCAGACAAACCTTCTCAATCATCATCGGCATTACTTGGAAGCGCCGCCGCATTTTTTGGTTTTGGTATTGTAGTTGCCGCAGTTGATGGGGTCGGTCCAATCGCCGATCAGATCCTTGGATTCGGGCAGATAGTGCGACCACGCCTCGCCGGGCACCACGGAGGGGGTTTCCCAAACAACCTGGAACTGACCATCGGCCTGAATTTCGCCGATCAGCACGGGCTTGGTGATGTGGTGGTTGGGCAGCACCTTGGCCATGCCACCGGTGAGGTTGGGGGTTTCAAGGCCCACAATGGCTTTCAGAACCTTGTCGACGTCCGTGCTCTTGGCTTTTTCAACAGCCTTCACCCACAGGTTAAAGCCAATGTAGTGGGCTTCCATGGGGTCGTTGGTCACGCGCTTGGGGTTCTTGGTGAATTCGTGCCACTTTTTGATAAAGGCCTTGTTGGCGGGGTTGTCCACGCTCATGAAGTAGTTCCAGGCAGCCAGGTGGCCCACCAGGGGCTTGGTGTCTATGCCGGAGAGTTCTTCTTCGCCCACGGAGAACGCCATGACGGGAATGTCGGCGGCGGTGATACCCTGGTTAGCAAGTTCCTTGTAGAAAGGCACGTTGGCGTCGCCGTTGAGGGTAGAAACCACGGCGGTCTTTTTGCCCGCGTTGCCGAACTTTTTGATTTCAGCAACGATGGACTGCCAGTCGGAGTGACCAAAAGGCGTGTAGTTGATAAGGATGTCTTCCTTTTTCACGCCCTTGGAGATCAGGTAGGCTTCGATGATCTTGTTGGCGGTGCGGGGGAACACATAGTCCGTGCCAGCCAGCACCCAGCGCTTCACGCCGAGGTCTTTCATCAGGTAGTCCACAGCGGGGATAGCCTGCTGGTTCGGGGCAGCACCAGTGTAGATGACGTTGCGCGAGGATTCTTCACCTTCGTACTGCACGGGGTAGAACAGAAGGCCATTGAGTTCTTCAAAAACGGGAAGCACAGATTTGCGCGAAACCGAGGTCCAGCAGCCGAACACGGCGGCAACCTTGTCCTTGCTCAGCAGTTCGCGAGCTTTTTCAGCAAACAGGGGCCAGTTGGAGGCAGGGTCCACCACCACGGGTTCCAGTTTTTTGCCAAGCAGGCCGCCCTTTTTGTTTTGCTCGTCAATGAGCATGAGCATGGCATCCTTCAGCGTGGTTTCGCTGATAGCCATGGTGCCGGAAAGTGAATGCAGAATACCGACCTTGATGGTGTCTTCCGCTGCCTTTGCGTTTAGTGAACCACAAAGGGTGACGAGCATAAGGGCCAACGCCGCCAACGTTTTTTTGAACATGTTGAGCCTCCGCTGAACAGTCTGTATTGATGGGCTTG
>QKDT01000286.1 GCA_003251995.1 Desulfovibrio desulfuricans | reverse complement strand
GCAGAATGACTCAATAAATGTTTCACCAACATTTGACAGCACTGGCACCAAGATGGCATTTACCTCTTCGCGCATGGGCGGCCCGCAGATTTTCCTTAAGGATTTGAGTAGCGGAACCGTCACGCGCGTGAGCAAAAATGGCACGTATAACACCGAAGCCAACCTGTCGCCCGACGGTACCTTGGTGGTGTACAGCCGCATGACCGATTACGGTCACCGTATTTTTGTGCAAGATATGCTTACCGGTATGGAACGCCAGATCACTTTCGGCCCCGACAGCGATGAACAGCCCGCTTACTGTGCCGATAGTTACTTCATAGCGTACTCATCCACGCGTAACGGCCATGGCATCTACCTGACCACCCGCCACGGCGGTGACGCAAAGCAGGTTCCCACCGGGGGCGGTTCTGTTTACTTCCCACGTTGGGGCATGCCCGGTCAGCAGAAGTAGCTGAAAAAATTAACAGATTGGTTTCTTATCCGCGTTTTACTCAATTTGCCCGCCCCTACGGGATAAGAAGAGTAAAAAATATTTTACGAAAGTGCGTCGAAACCCCCTTCCACGCCTTGACAAAAATTGCGGGCCAGATACCATCTGTTATGCGAGGACAAAACGGCCTCGCGTGTGCAGAAAGGAAAGGTATCAATTTTTTTGGAGAATGAGCTGTTCAGGAGGACACACAATGAAACGTTATGCTCTTATTCTCGCTCTGGTTATGGCCCTTGCCGCCGGCTTCGGTTGCGCAAAGAAAACCACCAGCGAACCCGGCTATGACGATGGCCTGACCCCCGAAATGCGTGCGGCCATCCAGCAGATCACTGACGCCCGCGTCTACTTCGCTTTCGACAAATTCGACATCAAACCCGAATACAAAGAAATGCTGAAGACCAAGGCTGATCTGCTGAAGAAGTACTCCTCTATCCGCGTGCGTATCGAAGGCAACTGCGACGAACGCGGCACCCAGGAATACAACCTCGCCCTCGGCGAACGCCGCGCCCGTGCTTCTTACGAATACATGGTTACGCTTGGCGTGAATCCCAGCCAGCTGGAAATGATCAGCTACGGCAAGGAAAACCCCGCCGTGCAGGGTAACAACGAAGCCGCTTGGTCCAAGAACCGCCGCGACGACTTCCGCGTGATCGCCCACTAGTCTTTTTAAGATTAGTTCTAAAAGAGCCGCCTTTACGGGCGGCTCTTTTTTTTGCCCAACGCGGACTCGCCGGGGCTTTCCAACATATCTGCTGCCATATCGAGAACTGTTTTGCGACACAGACATCACTTCTGCCGCTTGTCATAATTTGTGGTTGCAATCAGTTAAAGCAATCGCTTTTACATGTGCCCTGTTGCCTTTGTACAGCACCCTAACGGTGCTGCTTGCCTTTGCTTGCAAGCGGCCCAGGCCTGGGCTGCATGGGCCAGACATTATTGCTTTTGAAAACATCTGTGCAAATCTAAAAACTGATACTGTGTCTACCCCGCACCGCATACATTGCATCGCCATCACCGCATACTCTTTTTACCTATACACGCAAGACTGATGCACCCCGCTTCATATGTGCGAATGCAGTTCCCAGCGTGACATAATCTGCCAATAAGGCGGCCCTTGTGCGCCAGAGCCTTCCTTGCAACTGTTACAGATTGGTGACCTTGGGCCAAAAACTTGCGGGGAGAGACATCACAGGATACAGTGCATACAACAGAGGTTACTTGCATGAAAATAGCCATTCTTGACGGCGCAGTACTCAATCCTGGCGATGTGGACTGGGGCCCGATTACATCTCTCGGCGACGTATCCATTTATGATGTCACCCCCACCGAGGCGGTTGCCGAACGCACTCAGGGTGCCGATGTGGTGCTTGTCAACAAAACCCACCTGACCGGCGCAAACCTGGAGCAACTGAGCAGCAGTGTACGTATGGTTGGCGTTCTTGCTACTGGGTATAATATTGTGGACACTGATGCTCTGGCAGCACGCAATATCCCCGTATGCAACGTGGTTGCCTACGGCGTGAGTGATGTTGCACAGCACGCCATGGCTTTGTTGCTTGAGCTGTGCCGCCATACGAGCCTGCATTCCGAAAGTGTAAAAAACGGTGACTGGCTCAAGAGCAGAAGCTGGTGCTATTGGAAAATTCCACCTCTGTGTCTGGAAGGCCTGACCATGGGCCTCATCGGTTTTGGCTCCATAGGTCGCCGCATGGGCGAACTGGCCCATGCATTTGGCATGAGCGTGCTTGCGTACTGCCGCACCCCCAAGGATCCGCCATCCTACGGCCCCTTTGCTTTTGCTACCCTGGAGCATCTGCTTTGCGCATCAGACGTGGTTTCGCTGCACTGCCCTTTGACCAAGGAAACGCGCAACATTATCAATGCCAAAACGCTTTCCTCTATGCGCAAGGGTGCAATTTTGCTGAACACCTCGCGCGGACCGCTTGTGGATGAAGCCGCAGCAGCAGACGCCCTTAAATCCGGGCATTTGCGCGGCCTGGGCACAGATGTGCTCGCTCAAGAGCCGCCGCAGGACGACAACCCGCTGTTTACTGCGCCCAACACATTGATTACCCCCCACATTGCCTGGGCCACCACGCGCGCACGCCAAAACATCATTGACCTCATGGCGGAGAACATCCGCCGCTGGCAGGCTGGCACACCCGTCAACGTGGTGAATGGGGTAAAATAAGCGCCAATCATGTACATCGACATTCATACCCACGCCTTTCACCCAAAAATCGCGCACAAGGCTGTGGATCACCTGAACGATTATTATAGTGTAAACTGCTCGGGCGATGGCACCATTGCCCATCTGCTCGAGCGGGAACACAAAGCTGAAGTGGATAAGTGCGTGGTACTGTGCGCGGCCACGGCCCCGGCCCAGGTTATTCCGGCAAATAACTATGCCATAACCCTGCAAAAGGAGCATGCGGACAGCGTTGTTGCTTTTGGTACAGTGCATCCTGGTTATGAAAACTGGGAGGCGGAGCTGAAACGCATCAAGGCCGCAGGAATTGGTGGCATCAAGCTTCACCCGGATTTTCAGAGCTTCTGGTTGGATGACCCGCGTCTTCTGCCCATTTTTGAAGCGGCGCAAAAAGACTTTGTGTTCGAAATCCACATAGGTGACAAAACAACACCAGACAAAAATCCCTCCTGCCCTTACAAACTTGCTGCCATTTTGCGTCAGTTCCCCCGCATGCGGGTGATCGCGGCGCATTTTGGCGGCTACCGCATGTGGTCGCATGCGCTAGCCGCGCTTACAGATAATAGGTTTGAAAATCTTTGGTACGACACTTCAAGCACCACGCCTTTTGCCACCCCCGAGCTGGTAAAGAAACTTCTTGGCGCGTTTCCCCGTGAGCGCATACTCTTTGGCACAGACTGGCCCTTGTATGACCCGGTTGAAGAACGCCAACGCCTACAACAGATGGGTGGCCTGAAGGATGCGGAGATGGAAACCATCATGAGTAACGCCTCGACCTTGCTTGGCGACATCACATCTCAGGCGAAATGCCAGCTCGACCATTGACAGTTGCCCCTCTTTGCGGGTAAGTCTCTTGCCAAGCCGGACGGCGGCAGCACTGCCAACTCCGTCAGGTCCGAAAGGAAGCAGCGGCAACAGACGCTGCCGGGTGTCCGGCCCACAAAAAACCGCAACGGTTCACCGTTGCGGTTTTTTGCGTCTGCTAAGCAGAAAAAATAGAAAGCCGTTTTCTTAGGCTCTGCCCTTTCGGCAAAACGAGAGAAACTTTTCAGGACACTTCTTAGCGGGTGCTGCTGGAGGCAATCCCACTGCAAATACATTTTTGCAAAAAGCCCAGCTCACCACACAGCAGGAGTGATTTTTCCATTCACCCGACGCGAAGGCCTGTCTGGCAGACAAGCCATCGGGGCAATTGCAAAAACACGGCTCTAGTCCTGCTGCGCCTCGCCCTGCTGCTCGTTGTCATCCACCATCACGTCCACCTGGTATATGCCACGCATTTCATCCAGATGGGTACGCATTGCATTTTCTGCCAAATCAGGGTCACG
>QKDT01000423.1 GCA_003251995.1 Desulfovibrio desulfuricans | reverse complement strand
ATATTTTATTTTTCTGTGCCTTTTTTGTTTCATTGCGGCTACACAAGTATCCAACGCCGCAGACCATACACAAGCTAAAATAGCTATGTTTGGCTTCCAAAAGCAAGCATGCCCTGCTGCTATGTCGTTGTGGATTGGTGACAGTAATACTGAGGGGATGTGGTGGAATTATGTTTGTGGCAACTCTTCTGGGGGATGGATAATAAATGGCGGGATCGGTGGCGAAACTGTAAAGGGTTATCTTGATGCACTCCCACAAATTATGTCTCAGACATCACCACAGTTTGTCACTGTTGCGATCGGTACAAACGATGCAGCAGCTACGCTGGTCGGAACACCAAGCGATATAGCATGGGAAACAAATTATACAACATTGGTAGATACCCTCTTGGCGGCTGGCAAACGCGTGGCTCTTTTTACGATCCCGCCAGTAGAGCAAAATAAACCGCTTGGAGAAGGCTATTTCCTTACAAGCCAGATTCAACGCTTCAACAGCCACATCCGCGCATTAGCTGCGAGCAGGGGGCTTATACTTAAGGATATATATATGTTGTGGGCAAATTCGCAAGGGTTTGCCGCCGCAGGATCAACAGTTGATGGAGTGCATCATACGCGTACCAAACAGGTGGCATACTACTATCAGCTTGAGGATGCCATAAGGACAATGCGTTCGGCTGTTGGGCTGTCTTGTCCATAGTGTTTTTAAAGCCCAGAACCGGGCGAGGTGGTGTAGGTAGGTATGTGCTAAGGCGTGTGCCAAACAGCGTGTAAATTCGTTGGCACATGGAGAATATGCAGCATGTGGAGAGTGGATGTAAGCCGTTGCGCGCTAGGGGTTCCGGCCTCTCAAGCCGCTAAGACGGGTTCGAATCCCGTTGGTGACGCCAAGTTTCCGCGTGAGGCAATCTGACCATGTGCTAAATTATGTGCCAATTGCTTCTTTTGGGGGCGTGAAGGGGACAACCTTCGCGCCCTTTCTCTTTGCAAAAACCTGTTCGATTTTGTCGGGTTGTACTCCCAGGCTCTTGATATACCGAGCCGTAGTGTTCGGGTTTTTGTGCCTGAGCATCGCCTGTACCGTTGGCAGGTCCATGCCGCTATATGCGAGGATTGTTGCCGATAGATGCCGGATAGCGTGCAGGCCAAACGGTTTTACTCCGGCAGCCTCACAAAGCCGTGGCATCATGTGCTGGCGGGCCGTGTATGCTTGTTCCGTTTTCTGGCTGACGAACACCGTGCCGCCACGGCTGGTTAACCGCAGGCTTGCCATTGCCTCTTTCAGATCATTTGTCATTGGCAACCACGCATATTCCATGCCTCCATGCGCTGTTTTGCGTGTGCCAATGCGTACTTGCTGCCGTGGAAAGTCTACATCCTCCCACCGCAGACGGAACGCCTCGGCCTTGCGCGCCCCTGTGTGCAGCAGAAACAGTAGAAATACCTTGTCGATAGCGTTTGCCACGTCATGGACGCGCCAGAAATCGGATTCCGGCGGAACATAGCGCGGGTGCTGGTCGGCAGGGAATTTTTCTACTGCTGAGAATGGATTCAGTGGTGGAAGGTCGTAATACTTTCTTCCCCACTCCCAAGCTGCGGCAAGGTTTTTGCGGTCTTTGTTGGCCGCGTTGCCTGACGTTTGCAGGGCTACTTTCCGCAGCACTGCAAGCGCATCTTTCGGGGTGGTGGAGTCTATGGGCTGGTCAGGCTTGAGCACCTTGAATAGATGCTTGAAGGATAGTTTTTTCTCGACGATGGTTTTTGCTGACATCCTTTCGGACGCCATTTTCATATATGCGGTACAGAAATCAAGCAAGCAAACCGGAGGGGTCACGTTCTCTGCTTGCTTCCAATCTTCGATGGTTTGTCCTGCCTCCCATTGCTTTGCTTGCTGCTTCGTGTCGCAGGTCTTTGTTTTGACCTGCCCGTGTATCATCCGTTTTGCCCGCCATTTCCCGTTGGGCATCATATAAGGCACTGACTTTACCCTCCTTTATTGCCTCTATGCGATTTTCAGGAAACCTGACGGTGCAGCCATGAAAAGGCTGGAACCCGCCTAGCGCGTCCTTGTGTCGATACACCCAAGCGGGGGCCACATTCAACAGGGCGGCAACCTCACTCGCGGTCAGCATACGGCCTCGCGCGCGGCGTTCAAAATGCGTATATACTCTTCTTCTGCGTTGTGGAAAACTTCTCCTAGAGGTGTTAGTTCCTTATATTCATACCAATATGGATGTTCAAGCCATAGATAGTATGTTCGCACTTCTTCAAACCACTCCCACGCTTCGACCTTTTCCCGAAGAGATTCAATCTCTTTCGCCTGTGCTGATTTGAGATGGTGTTCAAAATCTGCGAGGTTGATCGTCTTGCATGATCGCAGCCTCCTGACCTCAGCGACCAGCGTGGGGACGGCATTGCAGGCGGCGGCGATGTAGCTGGCGTCGTATTTGTTGCGTGTCATGCATACCTGCAACGGAACCGGTCCGTCACCGGAAGGACAACCAACGCCATATTCCATTACAGTTTCAAACGGCAAAAGCACATGTTTTGCCAACGCCTCCAGCCGCGCCAGTTCAGTTTCGTCAAGGTTATTCATTCCGTCCTCCTAAGTTCCTGCATGCCTTCGCGCGTCAGGATGTAATGCACTTCGCCAGCCGTCGGGTTGCGTCGTTCCAGTAATCCACGTCGTAGCAAAGCGCGTATCGTTTTGGGGTGTCCGCCGTAGTAGCCGCAGTTTACGGAACGGCCAACACGGCCTTGTCTGGCGGCGTCGAGCACGGCCCTGGTGCGCTGTACGGATGTGGTGCGGTCAGTCATGGTGGCCCCCTATGACGGCGCTAACGTCGGCCAACAGAACAGCAAGCATGCCCTCAAGCGCGTCTTCCGCGTCGCCCATGGCACAAGCTGCCTGCCGCAATTCGGGAGGAATGACATCGTAGTTATCGGCTGGGACCATATTTTCAAAGGTAGTTTGCGCCTCACGCATATTCTGCACGGCATTAATGAGCCGTTGCAGCCTCAGTTCTGCGCTGCCCGCCTGGAATTGCCAAGCTATGAGGGCGGAGCGCTGGGCGCGGAATGCAGAAAAAAATCCGTGAGCCATATCTACGGTTTCATAGAGGCGTGCTAATTCTTCGTCTGTCATTGCCATGCTCTATCCCTCCACGGGCGGCACAAAGGGTAAGTTTGACCACTGAATGAGTTGAGATTCACTGATATCTTCAGGAGCAAGCACCCAAGTAACTTTTGGAAAACCCCACTCGCTATTCGCTGACGCTCTTTCTCTGCGCAGATACCAAGTATTTTGTACCGGCGGCTCGTGCGTCCACGTCAGTGCGCGGGGCAGGACGTTCCACCTTTGAACGGCTTCATGGAAGCCATCGGCAACCGGGCCATACATCCCGCATTTGTGGCAGATGACCTGCACACCAAGGCGATAGCTCAAAGCAAACTTATCTCCTTCGTTTTCCATAGCTCCACACGCAGGGCAGGGCAAGATTACTTCTGGCATGTTTCCTCCCGTAAAGCCTCATAGTTCTTTATTTCAATGGAAAAGCTGTCTTTAAGAATACCTTCACCACACATGGCTTGCAGACGAGATTTTCACGGATCAGGGTTTCCAGTAAATGTGACGTAGAAGTTTACGCCGCAGTCTATCAGCGCGAACAGGTTGCGCTTCACCCTTTGAGATTCCGGTGTAAATTCTTTGAAGCTGACTGCATGGAGTCCGGGGAGTCCCAACAATTGATCCTTCCTGTAGTCGCTTTCCACTAGAAGAAAATCGCTGTGGAAAACTTTTACAACGCTGGCTACATCTTTCCACAGGTCTAGGTGTAGCGCAGGTGCGCCACCCATTAAGTGCAGTACATCTAGCCCGCTTTCCCTGTACATGCGGATCAGAACATCCGGGCTAACAAGCGTAGCCTTTCCCCATACGCCATCTTCCGTTACATAGCAGTAAGGGCATGAAAATGAGCATCCCCGAAGCTGCACCACGAACTGAACTGGATTTATGGATACCCCAAATCGCTTTTCGTAG
>QKDT01000195.1 GCA_003251995.1 Desulfovibrio desulfuricans | reverse complement strand
ACCGTTGGTTGCCAGACCGGCTCTGCCCAGATCAAGGCCATCGACATGCTTTCCGAAAAGCTTGGCGAAAAGAACAAGATCAAGGTCAAGGAATACGTGGCCTTTGACGAAGCGTATGCCGACCTTGCCGCAGGCCGCCTTGACGGCGTGGCGCAGTCGTTCCCCAACCTCGCGGATGTCATCAAGCGCCGCCCCGGTGTTTTCAAAATCCTTACCCCTCCCTTTGGCCCCAAGGTCTATTTTACCTGGGTTGCTCGCAAGGATGCTGACAGCGCCAGCCTTGCAGCCTTCTTTGACGAAGGTCTGCGCAAGCTGATTACAAGCGGCAAGCTCGCAGAACTGCAGAAAAAGTGGTTTGGGTTCACCATGGAAATTCCCACAGCGCTGCCCACTCCCGCTCAATAGACGTTCCTTTCCTCGCGCACGTATGGCCCCGGCGCATGTTGCCGGGGCCATGTTTTTCAAGCTTCCATAATATTTCAGGAGAATCAGGTATGTGTCCGGTCAATTCCCTTCAATCCCCGCGTTTTTGCGGCATCCGCACCTTCATGCGGCAACCGGCGGCAACTGGCGAAACCCCACAGGCAGATGTTTCCATTATCGGCGTTCCCTTTGACAGCGGCGTATCTTACCGCCCTGGCACCCGTTTTGGCCCGGCAGCCATTCGCGAGGCCTCAACCCTGCTCAAGCCCTATTCGCCCGAGCTTGATGTGGACGTAAACGAAACGTTTTCCATTGCCGACCATGGAGATATAGACACTATCCCCGGCTATATGGAAGACAGTTTTGCCGCCATCACCAACGGGCTAAAGCCATTTTTTGCCTCAAAAACACTGCCCGTCATACTTGGGGGGGACCACAGCATCAGCCTGGCAAACCTGCGCGCTGTTCATGCCGCCATGGGGCCGGTGGCCCTGCTTCACTTTGACGCACACAGCGACACCATCCCCAGCTATTATGGCAAGCCCTACAATCACGGCACCCCTTTTTACTGGGCGCTGAAAGAAGGGCTGATCCTGCCCCAGCACTCCACCCAGATAGGCATCCGCGGCCCGCTCTATAACCGTAGCGCGCTTGATTGGCCGCGCCAGCAGGGCTTGCGCATCATTATGGGGCACGAGGCCCACGCCATGGGGCTTGAGGCCATAATCCGCGAGGCCCTGACCCGCATCGGCGATGCCCCCGTATTTTTGAGCTTTGACATCGATTTTCTGGATGCGGCATACGCCCCCGGCACCGGCACGCCAGAGGTGGAGGGTTTCACCACGTATGAAGCAATGACGCTGGTACGCGGCATATGCAGCAAGTGCCGTACGGTGGGGATGGACCTTGTAGAAGTGCTGCCAGATAAGGATGTTGCGGGCATTACCGCCCTTGCCGGAGCCTCTGTTGTTTTTGCCTTTCTTGCTGCCAACGCTGCATGGAAGAAGGCGCAGGCGTCCTCATAAGTACAAGTCAATCGAAACAAAAATGTTTTGCAAAATTCCCTATCCATGGATGCAAAACATTTTTGTTTCGATTGGAGCGTAAAGAAAAAGGCTATTTTTTAGATAACAACCTTTAATCAAAGACTTTCTAAAAAATGGCATCTGATTTGCTTTAAACAACACATCTGCAATTCAAGCGGCACACTCACGGTGTGGCACCAGCGCCCCTTCAAATTGCAAAAAAACATCAACCGGGTGGACGTATCCACAACAGGCTGCCATGAACGAAAGTAGCTTCATTTTATCCATAATGCCGGAGCTGCTCCAAGGCGCGATAACTTCAGTTCTTGTGGCTATGGCGGCTATCTCTCTGGGTGTTGTGCTGGGGATTTCCATATGCCAGATGCGGCGGTCGCACGCATGGGGGCTTTCACGCATTGCGGGATTGTACATCAGCTTTTTGCGGGGCATTCCCGTGCTGGTGATCCTGTTTTTGCTGTTTTATCTGCCCTCTGCGGTCAATGTTGAAATGCCCTCCCTGCTTGTAGCCGTGCTGGCGCTGGGCCTTAACACCAGCGCCTTTCAGGCCGAAATTTACCGCGGTGGGTTCAACTCCATACCTGTTGGGCAAATAGAGGCCGCCAAAGCGTTGGGCTTAAGCCGAATGCGCATTCTCACGCGCATTCAGTTGCCGCAGGTGCTCTCGCTCACAGGGCCGGAACTGGTCAACGAATTCATAATCTTGTTCAAGAATTCATCGCTCATCTCCGTCATTGGTGTCACCGAACTTATGCGCCGCAGCGAGCAGCTCGTGTCCACAACCTACAGACCTGTAGAAGTGTATCTTGCCGCCGCCATAATCTATCTGGCCCTTTGCCTGATTATTTCTCGCCTGGGCGAGCGCCTCAAGGGGAAGCACTGATGGACGCCCTCACTACCTTTTTGGCCAGTTGGCAGAGTTTTTTGATCGAAAACGGCCCGGATTTTGGCGCAGCTCTGTGGGTGACCATCCGCATCAGCCTGGTAGCCATAGTGTGCGGGCTGATCCTTGGATTTGCGGCAGAGCTTGGACGCCGCACGTGCCCGTGGCTGCGCAAGCCGGTGGCGTGTTATGTGGAATTTTTCCGCGGCACGCCCCTGCTCATCCAGTTGTATCTGCTCTACTACGGCGGGCCGCGAATCGGCATTGTGCTTGATGCGGAGCCAGCAGGCATGCTTGGCATGTCTTTGTATGCCGCCGCCTATTTTTGCGAGATATTCCGCGCCGGTTTTGAATCTATCCCCGAGGGGCAACGCGAGGCGGCCTACTGTCTTGGCATACGCCCCTTGCGCAGGCTGTGGCGCATTGAACTGCCGCAGATGGCCCAGATTGTGCTGCCGCCATCCGTCAACCAGATCATCACGCTTATCAAAGATTCTGCGGTGCTTTCCATTATTACTGTGGCGGAGCTGACAAAAACAGCCACCCGCATCATGAACATCAGCTTTGAAATCGTCATGCCGCTGTGCCTGCTGGCGCTGCTCTACTGGGCCATTTCCGAGGCAGTGGCAGTTGTGTGCGGCAAGGCCGAGGCCCGCCTCACAAGGCATTTGACGCGCTAAAGCATTTTACTCTCCAAAGGTAGGATGCGCTAAAGGAGTACAGGCCATGCAAGAAACAATCGTTCCAGCCATCAAGATATGCGACGTGCGCAAGCGCTACGGTCAGCATGAGGTGCTTCAGGGCATTGATATGGAAGTGATGCCCAAGGAAGTTGTGTGCCTTATCGGGCCCTCCGGTTCCGGCAAAAGCACGCTGCTGCGCTGCGTCAACTTTCTTGAAATATACGACGATGGCGAAATTTTGGTTGAAGGCTCGCTGATGGGGTATGAGGTGCAATACGATGGAACCCGCCGCCGCGCCAGCGAAGAACGCATACGCGAGAGCCGGCGCGAACTTGGCATGGTGTTTCAGCATTTCAACCTTTGGCCCCACATGACGGTGATGGAAAACGTCACCGAGGCGCTTATTTCTGTTGTTGGCAAAAACCGCATTGATGCAGAAAAAAAAGGGCTTGAATGCCTTGAGCGCGTTGGCCTTGCCGAAAAATGCAACAGTTACCCCGCCCAGTTGTCCGGCGGGCAACAGCAACGGGTGGCCATTGCGCGCGCCCTGGCAACAGAACCGCGCATCATGCTGTTTGACGAACCCACCTCGGCCCTCGACCCGGAGCTTGTGGGCGATGTGCTGCAAGTCATGCGCAGCCTGGCAAACGACGGCATGACCATGCTTATCGTAACCCACGAGATGGGTTTTGCCGCAGAGGTAGCGGACAGAGTGGTCTTTATGGAAGGCGGCTTTGTTGTGGAGCAAGGGGAGCCAGACAAACTTTTTCATACCCCGGAAAGCCCGCGCCTGGCAGCCTTTTTAAAGAGCTGGACGCAACGCAACGGGCAGGTTGCCTAGCATCAACGCACAAGTACAGCACAAGTACAGCGCAAGCATATGGCACTAGCCGCTGACACGCATATCAACACCAGCAACAGCCATCAGTGGATGGCAGAAGAATAATGATCATGAGCGAATACATTACCATTCCTGGGCGCTGCGGCGATGCCGCCATCCTGCGC
>QKDT01000235.1 GCA_003251995.1 Desulfovibrio desulfuricans | reverse complement strand
GGCCTCTGCCCAGCGCCCGGCACTGATTTTTTGCTCGGTGGGCAAAAATCCGTACAGGTGGTGGGGGCAGCATGCCCGTTCTTCTGCTGAAGGCTGGGCCGTGATGAGCGGAAAATCGGCGTAGACCTGACGCGAATCAGCATTGACGACTTCGCCGTTGAGAGCATCAGCCATGGCGAGCGCCGCTGCGGTTTTGCCTGATCCGGTAGGCCCGGCAAGGCAGATAACCGGCAGCGGCGCTGAAGGTGTTTCTGGCATGATCACTTGACGCGGAAGCCGCCAAAGGGCGGCGCAAGACAGGGGGTGCCCTGACGCACCTCGCCCTTGCGGTATTTTTCCGTCAGGGCGATGCGCACGTTTTCGGGCACCAGACCCTTGATATCCGCGCCATGGCTGGCAGCGGCCTTGACGATGGTGGAGCTGATGAACAGCCATTGGTAGTCGGTCATCAGAAACACCGTCTGAATATGACGCTGCAGGCGGCGGTTCATGAGGGCCAACTGGAATTCGTATTCAAAATCCGAGGCGGCGCGTAGCCCACGCAACAGGGCGCAGGCCCCGCGCTGGGCCGCGTACTCCACGGTGAGGCCTGAAAAAGGCTCCACCACGGCGCGCGGTTCGTCCTTGAGCGCTTCGCGCGCCATTTCCACCCGTTCTTCATGACTGAACAAGGGGAATTTGGGCGTGTTGTCCGCCACAGCCACCACAATTTGGTCAAATACTTCGCAACCACGCCGTATAAGGCTTAAGTGCCCGTTGGTCAGCGGGTCGAAGGTGCCGGGGTAGAGTGCTATTCTCATGGCAGTGTCCAGATGCATATGCGTGTCTGACCGAACAGGCGTTCGGCCTCCAAAGTCCAGTCGGCGGGCAGGGTTACCCGCGCGTCTTTTTCAATTTCCGCTGTCACAAAGGCCTCCGGCGCAAGCCAGCGGCGCGAGGCCAGCAGCTTGAGGGCCGGGTCGGCAAGGTTTTTGCGATAGGGCGGATCCATAAAAACAAGTGAATACGGCTCAGCCGGAGGCGTCTTGAGCACGCGCAGCACGTCATCGCTCACAAGGCGGGCTTCGTCTTCCACACCCAGGCTGGCGATATTGGCCTTGAGGCAGCGCACTGCCTGCGGGGCCATTTCAACCAGCAGGGCGTGCGGCGCCCCCCGGCTGATGGCCTCAAAGGCAAGACTGCCGCTGCCCGCGAAAAGGTCGAGTACACGGGCACTGTGCCAGTCGATGCCGCGCGCGGCAAGCATGGAAAAAAGCGCCTCGCGTGTTTTGCCCATGGCGGGGCGGTAGCCCTCGCCCTCGACAGTTTTAAGGTTGCGTCCGCCAAGACGCCCAGAGATAATGCGCATGGCGGCCTACATGCGTGAAAGCAGGCGGGTGAGGGCGTAATCCATTTTTTCCATGGCCTCCTGCAATTCTGTTTGTTCCACCCAAGAGCGGTTTTCCACTTCGCCCATCTTTTCCTTGTACATGCCCCACTTGCGCTCCAACTCCCCGGTAAGGAACTCCCAGTTAACTTTGGGATGCGCCAGGGTTTCGTGATGTACGGTTTCTGTGAGCTGCGGCCCTTCAAGCACCATTTCTTCAAGATAGGTGGCGATGAGGGGGCGCTTGGCAAATTTTTGCTCAATGAGCCCCGCTAGAGTTTCTTGCGCTTTTGCTTCGCCGTGGGTCAGCACTACCTGCGCGCCATTGCCAGTGAGCGGTTTGAGCCACTCAAGCAACTGGCTTTGCCCCGCATGGCCCGAAAAACCGTTGATGGTGAAAATACGGGCGGCAACATCAATATCCTCACCAAACAGGGTGATCTTTTTGGCCTTTTCCACCAATTTACGACCAGGCGTGCCAACGCCCTGATAGCCCACAAAAACAATGCTGGCACCGGGTTTCCAGATATTGTGGCGCAGGTGGTGGCGCACGCGGCCCGCGTTGCACATGCCGCTGGCAGAAATAACGATGGCAGGCCCTTTGAATTCATTGATGGCCTGCGATTCAGCAGCAGAAAGCGTGTAGCGCAGATTGGGCAGAGAAAATGGGTCGTCGCCGTTGCTGAGCAGCTTGCGCGCTTCGTCATCAAAGAGCTCGCGGTTGCGCTCAAAAACTTCGGTGGCGCGGATCGCCAGCGGGCTGTCCACAAATACGGGCAAATCAGCAGGAAGCTTGCCCTGTTTGGCGAGCATGTGCAGACAATAGAGCACTTCTTGCGTGCGCTCGACGGCAAAGGCGGGGATAATGACCTTTTCGCCCTTGCCGTAGCTGTAGGCGATGGCTTCGCCCAGTTCGTCCACGCTGAGGTTTTCGTCTTTGTGGTCACGGTCGCCGTAGGTGGATTCCATGAACACGTAGTCGGCCTTGGGCGGCGTTTCGGGGCTACGCACAATAAGCGACTGCGGGCGACCGATATCGCCCGAAAAAATCAGGCTGGTGGTTTTGCCGTCTTCATCGGCCTCAAGGCGTAACGAGCCCGAACCCAAAATATGACCGGCATCGTAATATATTACACGTATGCCAGGGGCCGGCTCAAAGACCTTATGGTAATCAACCGTCTGAAAAAGAGCGGTTGTTTTTTGGGCGTCTTCCACACTGTACAGCGCCGTTGGGGGATTTTTGAGCCCGCGCCGCTGGTATTTGCGCGCCTCCCACATGGCTTCCATTTCCTGGATATGAGCGCTGTCCTGCAGCATGAGATCCAGCAGTTCACTGGTAGCCTTGGTGCAGAAAATGGGGCCAGCAAAGCCTTCTTTGACCATCTTGGGCAGCAGGCCGGAGTGGTCGATGTGGGCGTGGGTGACAAGAATAAAGTCAATGGCTGTGGGCTGATACATCTCAGATTCGCGGTTGCGGGCTTCAATGGCCTTGTTGCCCTGGTGCATGCCGCAATCTATGCAAAAACGCTTGCCTGCCGCTTCAACCATATAACACGAACCGGTCACGGTTTGCGCCGCGCCCAGAAATTGTACTTTCATCAGTTCCTCCACTGGGGGTTGGCGGCTGGGAAGGCCGCAAGCTCTTTGCTGTCCGCGTTACATGGCGGAAAAGACGCAAGGAGACTTTTTTCCATAGCCGCAAGCGCGGGCCAGCGTCAAGCAAGGGTTAGGTCGCAGCGCTGGTGCATTGCCTTTGCCCAAAGCCCCACATATACTAAAAGTTGTCGGCCCGTGCAGCGTCTTTTGCGCGCGGGCCTTATCCCCCATACTTCAAGAGGAACAAGGAGCATTCATGCCTGAACTGCAACAGAACATGATTGACGATCTCGCTTCCGTGACCACCGAATCCTGGCGTACGTTCCGCATCATGGCGGAAATGGTGGAAGCGCTGGATACGCTCAATGCACTCAAGGTCAACTGTATCTCACTTTTCGGCTCGGCACGCTGCACGCCGGATTCGCAAGAATATAAGGACGCAGAAAAAATATCCCGCCTGCTGGTGGAATCTGGCTTTGGCGTTATCAGCGGCGGCGGCCCCGGTATAATGGAAGCTGCCAACAAGGGCGCGTTTGATGCCGGGGGCGAATCCATTGGTCTGCATATCCACCTGCCGCATGAACAGGGCTGCAATAAGTATGTGAAAACGCGCTGCAATTTCCGCTACTTTTTTATCCGCAAGTTCATGTTCGTCAAGTACGCCATGGCTTATGTGGTTATGCCCGGCGGTATGGGCACTATTGATGAACTTTCAGAGGCCTTTGTGCTGGCCCAGACAGGGCGGTCGCGGCCTTTCCCCATTATTCTTTATGATTCAAGCTACTGGAGTGGCCTGCTGGAGTGGATGCGTAAAACCATGGGAGGGCGCGGCTTTATCAAGGATGGCGAGATCGACAAGCTTATCTCTGTGTGCGACACGCCGGAAGAGGTGGTCAACCTGCTGTGCAAGGTCGTCATACTTTAAATAACCGCACGTCTGCGGGTTCTGCAGCGCGGGCTTTTTCTCCCGCCGGGCCGCTCACGCCCCCGCCGTCAGGGCATACATGGCAAGGGCTGATGCGGCTGGCTCTGGAGAAAGCCCGCGCCAGTGGAGCCGCGGGCGAGGTGCCAGTGGGCGCGCTGGTGGTAGC
>QKDT01000181.1 GCA_003251995.1 Desulfovibrio desulfuricans | reverse complement strand
AATGCCGCAAAAATTCTCGGATGCCTGCAAACCCTGCAACCCAAGCCCAACAAGTCGTTTTGATCATGGACACAACGCAACAATCAGCCACGCGCTGGCGACAGGTGGTTTTTCTGGCCGACTTTTTTCGTTTGCCGCCAGCAAGGGTACGCTCTGCCATAACCGCTGAAGCTCACTGGCACTATTTTGCCGAAAGCTTTTTCCACCTTTGCCGTCTGCCCGCCACACAGGGCACGGCCCTCCCTGTGCGGCAGGTATGCCACCATGCTCCGGCCCGGCAGGATGCGCGCCAATTTTATATCCGCCGTCCCAACACCTCCGCCGCTCCTGACCAAAACGACTGGCTTGCTCTCTGCCGCCAGGGCGTAACTGACGAGGTTTGCGCTTTTGCCAGACAGCACATTTTGACCAGTGGTCAGAGTTGCGAAGATGTGCTTGTGGTCGGTTACAGCCTTTCCACATTTATGACAGACGTACTCACCGCCTGCGGCATGGATTGGATGAACGCCCACATCCATCCGGCAAGTTTCATGCCTGATCTCATGTTTGCTTTTTCCACCAACGTGCCGCAAATCGCCCATGCCCTGGCCCGCAACAGAGTGGCAGATGAAGAAATACAGCGATATGCAGATTGGCAGAAAGCCCGCTACGCCCCCAATGCATTTTTAAACTATATACCTGAAAACGCTCTATTGGTGCTGGCTCAGGATTGGATGGATCCACTGCCGCTGACGCAGGACTGCAAATATGAAGATTTCAGCGTCCATGCACAGACGCTGCGAGAGCTTGCCTCGCAACACACGGCTGTGCTGGCCCATGTCAACCGCACTGGCCCATACATGTCTGGCCCCGGGCTTTCTGCGCAGGATGAAACACTGTTGCGACAAGATTTGAAGGCCGCAATACTGCCTGCTCCCCATCTTTTTTTAAAAAACACGGTCATGATGCTGTCACACCCGTCCATAACTACAGTGGTGGGGCTGAACAGCAAAAGACTGGACGAAGCCCGCTGGTTTGGAAAAGACGTTGTTCAGCTCACGCCTTCTGCAGTTCCATTCAGCCCCAATGTCCCAGCAACAGCGGATGCGCAATACGCGCAAACGCCTGTACGTTCATGCTTCACCGCAGATTTTTGGGCCGAAATGGTGCTGGGCAAAGCTGCTCCCAAGGCAGAGGTACTGCCACAAACCAACGCGTTGCCGCTGCCCAATGTGCGCCTTGTTTTGAGGGGTGGCGGCAGCGATTTTGACGACAGCAACAGCACTTCTGGCGCGGCAGGTCTGGCGCATGCACGCAGTGAGGTCACTCTGGCCCGGCACGATGTGTTGCTGCACGAGCTGCGCCATGTTCTTGAGCAGGCACCTCCGGCTGCGCCGCTGCCGGTGACGGCAAACAGGCAAAAGAGCTATGCCCTGTTTTGCGCAGGGGATGAAAACTATCTTTTACCCGCCATCGTCGCGCTCGAATCTACACGCCGCCGCACAGGCCAGGCCGATGCGTTTTTTGTGACTGATGGTCAGCGCCTGTCAGACGCAGGCAAGGCCCTGCTGCGCAAATATGACATTGAGCTTTTGCATAACGAAGACAGAAAATCCTTTGATATAATGTACCTGCACACAACACCAGATGCCTATGTGCAGTTTTTTGTGCCAGAGATGCTCTACGCACGGGGCTTTGAATACAGCCTTGGAATCCACGCCGACATTGTCTGCGTGCGCTCCTTCTGCCCAGACGATATTTTTGCCAATACGCCCTTTGTTGCCGCATGCGGAGCCAACCCGAGCGCCAGAACCTTTGCCTTTGCAGATAATCACACAGGCATACAGCAGGAGCTTGGCTTCCATGCCTCAAAATGGTTTGCTCCCATGAACAATCCTGGCGTGTTTTTTGCAAACAACGCTGCACTGACAAAATTGCAGTTTTCACAAAAATGCGCGCAGACTTACGCAGATATCGGCCCAGAATTTCTCTATAATAACGAGGAAAGTCTGCTAAATCTGTTTTGCATGCTTGATGAAAACTTTTGCGTGCAACTTGATGACAGATTCAACATGCTTGATGCGTGTATATTGTCTGGCGACGTGCCATATTTTCTGCATTATCTTAACAGCAATAAACCATGGCGTTTTAACTCTTTCTCCGTGCGTCGCAGCGAATGGCGAACCCCTCTCTGCCCATTGTTTTCCATCTGGCACCGTGAGGCAAAATCCATCCTCGACGAGCACGACTACAACACATTTATTGCTACATCCGGAGTATAATTGTGGACTATATCTACAAGCGCTGGAGCGCACTTATCGACATTACCACTGCCTGCCCCCACTCTTGCGTGTACTGCACAAGATACGAGCGCCACCTGCGACCGGATCAGCGGCGTCATATGCCCTTGGAGCAGATTGAGGCCGCCATTATCGCCTATAAAGACTGGCCTACAGAGGTCAGCATCATCGGCGGCGAACCGCTGCTGCACCCGCAGTTTGCCGAAATTAACGCCCTGCTGCGCAAACATCTGCCGCAGGAAAAGCTGAATATTTTCACGTCTGGCCTGCCCAGTACGCCCAAGGCCGTCAGCACAGAGTCACCGGATCCCAACTCGCTGTATCACTGGAAGCCGGAATACACATGGTCGCAGTGGCCCGAAACCAATTCGGACATGACATGCACCTACCGCACCATCCGCTACAACCCCCACAATGAAGAGCAGATGACCTCGTGCAGCCATCACCCGCTTACCATTGCCGTAGAAGAAGCCGTGCCCGACAAGGCCCTGATGTGGAAGCTCATCAACAACTGCTGGCTGCAACGCTGCTGGAGCCCCACGGTCAACATCCACGGTGCCTATTTTTGCGAAGTGGGCGCAGCCCTCGACATGTTGCTGTTTGACGGTGCCAACGCATGGCCCGTTGAGGCTGGCTGGTGGAAGCGCAAACCGCACGAATTTCAGGAACAGGTCAGCCAGCTCTGCCCGCGTTGCGGCATGTGCCTGCCCGGTGAGCGTCAATTAATTGGTCACAGGGGCGAACTTTTCAGCCCTGGCCTGCTTGGCGACTTCCGCAATCGCAAGCTGATACGCCTCAATGACAACGTGAGCGTTGTGGATAAGCAGTATGATGTGGAAACCATCGAGCGCTTTGCAAAGACATGGTACCCTGGCAACTACCGCGAAGATATTGTGGAAGACGAAGATTTGCCGTCCTTCTTCAAGGGTCTCAACGTCCCCCTGCGTCTCAAAGACAACGATGAGAGCCTGTTCCGCGTTGATACGGATGCCGAATACGCCGCGGCCCTCAAACGGGTTGTGAACCTGCCCCTGGTTGAAGGGCCGCACCTTGCCCCCAAACGCAGATATTTTCTGTATCAGGGCCTGCCGTTTGACGCCCTGTACGATCAGTATCCATTTATGCTGCCAGAGCACAGCCACGAGCGGCACCTCTATTATCGCGGCCTAATGCTCTATTTGCGCTGCCTGCTTGACGACGAGGCATTTGCTCAGCTTCCCGGCGAGGATTGCTCCTTTGAAGAGCTCGCAGCCCTGCCCGACAAGATCAACGCCCTGCTCAATAAGGTTTTGCTGGGCGAAGTAGAAAAATGCGCCAAACCTCTCGACGGTCGCGAGGTCTATTATTGGGGCTGCGGTGCAGCATGGCATCAGTATCGCCATCTTTTCAGCAATGTGCATGCCCGTTGTTTTCTGGTGGATGTGGGTAGCCCGCCCACCACGGTGGATGGCATTGCCGTTCGTAATCCTGAGCATATGGCAGAAGAGTTTGCCAGGGATGGCAACCTGCCCATTGTGATCTTTGCCCGCAGGCAGCACATGCCCAGCATAGATCAGGCCTTGGGACACTACGGGCTGAAACAGCGTGAAATTATTTGGGCTCCCCTGGAGGCATAGATGAACAAGAGCACCATTTCCCCTCTTTGCCTTTGCGGGTCACAGGTTTCTGGCAAGGGGCTGCTGGCCTCGCTGTTGAACGGACATCCAGACGTACTCAGTTTTTCCTTCTGGCACGACTTCATGGCCTCTTCTTTGTGCTACCTTTCAGCCTGGAAG
>QKDT01000352.1 GCA_003251995.1 Desulfovibrio desulfuricans | reverse complement strand
TACCCAGGCTTATTCGGGGCAAACGCTCGCGCACAATGCTATACAGCTCATCCGCGGTGGGATGGCTCTTAAGCTTGCGCAGTTCTTCCAAAATAACTGCCCGCTGCCGGGTCATTCGTGTTTGTGTTTGAGCCATGCCAGCCTCCAGTGTTGCTAAAAATTACTGTTATCGCGGACTACTGTCAAGCTCAAACTCAACTAAAAGACTAAGACTTTCAGCTGGCGAAAAACAGTACTTAATAATGATCCACATTATCGGAAACTTAGTTCCAGCGCAGAAAAAAAAATTTTTCTCGCGGCTCTATAACCGTATGCCCCGACAGCCCAGACTTGCGCCTTGGCACCGCGTGAGCCGCAGAAAACCTTGAGGCCGCAGTGCGGGTACATAAATAACTTTCAAAACAGCGTCAAGGTATGGGCAAAAATTGCGTCAGTCAGCCCCGGTAGGCGTATCGGTTAGGCGTAGTTTTTCAATGCTGCGTTTGGCGACAATTCCACAATCGCCTGGGCGGCCCCCCACAGCCCGCTATTCCCATCGCTGATGAGGTATATGGGGGTTGCATCCACCACGCCGCCGGGGTCTGCTACTAGGCCAAGTTCCTGAAAAAAAGCCGGATGGGTTACACACAAAGGATTTTTTGCGGCGATACCGCCACCAATCCACAACCCACCACAGAGGGTGGTCAGTATCCACTGACGGCAAAAACGCCCAAAAAATCTGGCATACCACAAAAGAGTGGGCGTATCATGCGCAAGGGCCTCTGCGCCCACTGCGGGGGGATAAAAAAACTGCCCGGAAAGATAATAATGCAGCACAGAAAGCCCCTCGCCGGAAAGCACATTTTCCGCCGTGGGGTAGTCGCGCCCAAGTTCTCGGGCCAAAAAGTCCTGATAGGCCTGTTCTTCAGACCCAACGAAAGGAAAGGCCGAATGTCCGACCTCTGAGGGAATAGCCCGCCAGATCCCGGCAGGCCCCTCTGCACCAGAACTGATCAGCATAGCCGCACCAAGGCCGGTTCCAGCGCCAAGCACGGCCCGTGCAGCATGCAACTCGCCAGCGGATCGGGAGCCTGTACGTATGCGTGTGGCAGCAGAGCCGCAGGGCGTAAGCGTGGTAAAGGCCTGCGCTGAAAAATCGTTGAGCAGCAAGCAACAGGCCAGCTCGTGCCGCTGCTGCACCCCGCGCAGGTCTAACTCAAGTTTGCCGTTGGTGAGTTTACCCCGCAGGCCGTCAACAGGCCCAGCCAGGGCTATGGCAAGGGCATCATTGGCGCTAATACGCGCTTGTAAAAGCTGCTGCATGGCTTGCAGCACATCTTGCGTATTGCCCAGATCAGCCGATTTTGTCCATACCGCAGACGAGAGCGTGAGGTTGCCCTCATGCGCAGTGAACAGGGCAAACCTCGCATTGGTTCCACCTATATCGGCTGCGAAAATACGTTGCATGGACGGCCTGAACAACTCCGGCTACAAGACATCCCGCTGATTGTCGATTTTGCGCACTATGCCCGTAGTGCTGCAACCGTCCACCAGTCGGGCAAGATAAACCCTGCCCCCGCCCTGCTGCACCACATCTGCTCCCACCACCGTATCAATGGTGTAGTCGCTGCCCTTCACAAGAACATCGGGGCGCAGAGCAGTGATAAGTTCAAGCGGGGTGTCTTCATCAAAAAGAACAATGGCGTCCACATCTGAAAGTGCCGCCAACAGCAAGGCGCGACTGGTTTCGTTCTGTATAGGGCGGGTCGGCCCCTTGAGGCGTCGCACAGAGGCATCGCTGTTGAGCCCGACAATCAGGCGGTCGCCCTGAGCCGCACTTTGCCTGAGAAGGGAAATATGACCAGGGTGCAGCAGGTCAAAACAACCGTTTGTAAATACGACAGTTTCACCCTTTCTGCGCCACTCTTCAATTTTTTCAACAAGATTTGGCACGTTGAAAAGTTTGGGATTATCTGCCTGTTCGCGCAGAGCCTCATTGAGTTCTGCCAGCGACACAGGCGCAGTACCCATTTTGCCCACGGCAACCCCTGCCGCCGCATTGGCAAGGTGCATACTTTCGGCCCAGGGAAGCCCCTTGCCCACACATGCCGCCAGCGTGGCAATGGCGGTATCGCCAGCGCCGGACACGTCTGCAACTTCGCGCACAGCCGCGCGGCAGTAGACGGGGGGCTCGTCAGGAGAAAACAGGGCCATGCCCTTGGGGCCACGCGTAACCAGCAGGCGCTCAAGATTGTAACGGGAACGCAGCTCCCCAGCCAGCGCCTCGCGGTGGGATCTGTTCAACGTTGAGCCAGCTTCCAACCCGCAGGCCGCGTCAAACTCTCCGGCATTGGGGGTAACGCAGTGCGCACCAGCATAACGACGCCAGTCACTGCCCTTGGGGTCAACCAGCACGGGGATGCCAAGCCGGCGAGCTTCATCGATGACAATACGGCACAGATTACGCCCGGTTGTCGATTCAAGCAGCACGCCCTTGGCGTAGTCTGAAAGAATGATGGCATGCCGCCCTGCCAGGAGGGAAAGCACCTGCTTTTCGAGGGCCGCGGCTTCTTCTCCGCCGAGGGGCGCGCTCACTTCCTCATCAAGCCGCAGCAACTGCTGGCCCTGGGCAAGAACGCGCGTTTTGCAGGTGGTGCGGCGGGAGGACGAAACAGCCAGACCGTCGGCAATGCCCTCTGCCTCCAGCGCCACACGCAGATCATCCGCAGCGGCATCCTGCCCCACTACACCGGCAACGGCAACTTCAACGCCAAGCCGAACGAGGTTGCGGGCCACGTTTGCC
This sequence comes from Desulfovibrio desulfuricans, assembly GCA_003251995.1. Lineage (GTDB taxonomy): Bacteria > Desulfobacterota > Desulfovibrionia > Desulfovibrionales > Desulfovibrionaceae > Desulfovibrio > Desulfovibrio desulfuricans_B. The sequence goes on along the minus strand of QKDT01000352.1, from coordinate 1,286 downwards.
GCGCCGCCAGGCACAGACCAGCGTTTTGCCGCAGATACCACCGGCACGGGAGCTTCGGGAGAAATTCTCTTGACCTGGCCCGCGATGTAATGGTCAAGCATCACATCACCCACAACCAGTATGCGTACTCCGTCAAAATTCATGACGATCTCCCGGCGTGGCTTAAGCCTTGCCGCAGGCTTTTTTGATCAGTTCAGTCAGCCGGGCTTCTGTGCGATCAGTATCCACAAGAGTAAACACTGACTTGCGGGCGGCGTCACCAAGGCGCTTGCGTTCTTCGGGGCGCGAAGCAAGAGCTTCAAGCGTATCCGCCAACGCTCCGATGTTGTCCTGGGGCACAAGGCGTCCGTTACCGCCATCGGTGATGGCCTCCGTATGCCCCGGCAGGTCGCTGGCAACCACGGCTAGACCAAAGGCCAGAGCCTCCACCAGGGCCGAGGGCACGCCGTCCGCCTCTCCACCTGTGGTCTTGCGACCTGGGGCCACAAAAATATCCGCACGGTTGTACATGTCTGCCATATTTTCATGGGGAATCTGCCCAGCAAAATGCACCTTGCCGCGCAGACCAAGACGCCACACAAGCCAGCGCAAACGCAGCTTTTCCGGCCCCTGCCCCACAAATGTCAGAGACAAATTCACCTTTCTGTCTGTCAGCAGACGGCAAGCCCGCAGCAGCAAATCGTATCCTTTACGCCGCGCGATGGTTCCCACTGCCAACAGATTAAGCTCTGCGGGCTTGTCCGCATCGTCAGCGGCATCGGGGCCAGCAGGCGTGGGCATCTGGTCTTCCTGCTCTTCAGGGGGCGTAAGGGTAAGCGGATCACGCAGCACAAGCAGTTTGTCCTTGAGCTCGGGCAACAGTTGCAGCATGGCGTCGCGCGTGGCCTCAGTATCACAACGCACAAATTCGGCGTCTGCGCCTTTGGCAGCCCAGTTTAGCCCTGGTTCCGCCATATCCTGGGAGCGCACGGCAAAGGCAAAAGGCACGTGCAAAAGGCGCGAGGCAACCCAACTGGTTGTTGCCGGGCCGTGAGCCCCGGCTGCATAGAAAAATTCGATTTTTTCTTCCTGCCCCCAACGCGCCAGCATGGCACCTGCGCAAAAGGCGCGCAGATGATCCCACCAGCGGCGTCCCCAGCGGCCCCGCCCCGGCAGCTTGCGCCAAAGCGACCACAATTGGGAAGAAGACCCGCGCATAAGCCGGAGCATGCCAAGAAAGGCCGCAAGCACGCGCATGGCGCCAATACGCCTCACAGCCAAAGGCAAGGCGTAGCCTTCAGGGTTAC
>QKDT01000295.1 GCA_003251995.1 Desulfovibrio desulfuricans | reverse complement strand
ATAATGCCTTTGTGGAGTTTATGAACAACGTGCCTTTTTATGGCCAGAACATTGTTTGCGGTGATGATCCCGGTGTGCGCGCGCTGCTTGCTCGGGTTAAGCGCCCTGTGCTTACCTATGGTTTTGCAGAGGACAACGTGCTGCGCGCTGTGCCACTTGATTGCGGCGTGCGCAACAATTTTGAGGTGTGGCACAATGGCGTCAAGCTTGGCGAGGTCAGTCTGCCGCAACCGGGGCGCCACAACATGCTTAATGCCCTTGCCGCCATTGGCGCTGCAATGGAAGTGGACATCAGCTTTGAAAAATGCGCCGAAGGCCTGAACAACTTTGGCGGTGTGGGGCGGCGTTTTGAATTCAAGGGTGAGCGGGGCGGTGTGACCGTGGTTGACGACTACGGGCATCATCCGGCGGAAATTGCAGCCACCCTGGCTACGGCGCGGCAGGTCTTTCCCGGTCGGCGTATTGTGGCGGCTTTTCAGCCGCACCGCTTTAGCCGTACCCAGGCCCATTTTGGCGAATTTTGCAAGGTTTTTGACAATGTGGATCAGTTGCTGCTCACCGAGATTTACGCCGCTTCTGAAAAACCCATCCCCGGCGTTTCCGGGCAAAGCCTTGCACAGGGTATCCGTCAGGTTTCCACCACGCCAGTGGAGTATTTTCAAACGCTGAACGACCTTGCCGCGGCCCTGCCCGGAATTTTGAATGACGGCGACGTGCTGCTGACCCTTGGCGCTGGCAGCATTACGCGGCTTGGCCCTGCATGGATTGAGGGGCAAAGCCATGCGTGAGATGCCCGCGCCTTTTCTGACCCCCCGCACAACCCTGAGGGTTGGGGGAACCGCCATTGCGGAACTTGTGCTTGAGCGGAGCGAGGATCTTGATCTACTACCCGATAAGCTCAAGTCTCTCGGCGGCACGCCCCTGGTGCTGGGCGCAGGCAGCAATATCCTTGCGCAGGATGGCGAGCTGCCGCTGGTGTTGATACGCCCTCACTTTGAGGATGGCCCCGTAATTGTGGGCGAGCATGAGGGCAAAGTGCTGGTGCGCGCCGGAGCTGGTGTGCCCATGGCGCGGTTGCTGCGTTTTTGCGCTGTAAACGGGCTTTCGGGGCTGGAAGGGCTTGTGGGAATCCCCGGCAGCGTTGGCGGGGCTGTTGCCATGAACGCGGGCTCGCACGGTGCAGAAACCTGCAAAAATATTTATAATATTAAGGTGTTTATTGATAACACCATTCAGCGCATCAACCAACATGCACTGCAATATGGCTATCGCACCATTAGCATTAACGGGAAAAAGAATGATTTTATTGTCTTGGAAGCCACATTTGGCTTGACCGTTGCTGAAAGGGATGGCATCTCTAATTGCATGCGTCACAACTTTTTTAAGAAAAAGTCTAAACAACCTGTGACGGCCTGGAGCGCGGGGTGCGTTTTTAAAAATCCCACTCCAGAAATGTCTGCCGGAAAGCTCCTTGACGAGGCGGGTTTCAAGGGCAGACAGCTTGGGGGAATGGCTTTTTCAACCCTGCATGCAAATTTTTTGATCAATGAGGGCAAGGGCAGCGCTACAGCAGCCATGGCTCTTTTGCAAGAGGCTCGTGAAGCTGTACGACAACGGTTTGGCGTTGAGCTTGAACCGGAAGTCAGGATAGTGCCATGCCCCTTGCCTTGAAAAAAAGCGGAAAGAAAAACCGCAACTCCTACACTCGAGCATCTGCCCCGGTAAAGAAAAGCGGCGGCGGTTCAAAGGTGCGCATCGGGGGAGGGCTTGCGAAGATTTTCAAAGGCCTCAGAGGTTTTAGCGGTCTTAAGAGTCTTGCCGCGCTGACTGTGCTGCTGGCAGGCTTGGGATTGATTCTTGCGGGGGTGTGCTATTCATCGCTTTGGCTCTACAACAAGGCCATAACAAGCGATTTTTTTACCACCCGGCATGTTGATGTAACTGGCAATGTGCGCCTTTCGCACGATATGGTGCTGCAATACGGCGGCATACGCGAGGGTGACAACAGCCTGGCAGTCAGCATTGCCAAGGTTGAACGAAACCTGCGCAAGACTCCTTGGGTTGAAGAGGCTTCTGTTAAGCGGCTTTTGCCCGACAGGTTCGTTATTCGGCTTAAAGAGCGTTTGCCTTCTTTTTGGGTGCATAAGGACGGGGTGCTGTATTACGCCAACGAGGTTGGCGAAATAATAGCACCGGTAGAGAGCAAAAACTTTCTTTCGCTGCCAACTCTGCGTGTTGAGCCAGGAGCGGAAGATGATCTGCCCTACCTGACACGCCTTATGAAGGGCATGCAAAGCGGTTTGCTGCCCATAGAAGCCGGGGCAGTTTCATCTGTTACTGTCAGCCCTGGCAAAGGCATTGAAATTTATCTTGAAGATAGGGAAATGCGGCTCTCAATCGCTACGGATGATTGGGAAGGCAATCTTTCCCGGTTGAGCTTGACCCTTGGTGATCTTGCCCGCAGACACGAACTGCGCAATGTTCGCGAGCTTCGATCTGTTAACGGCAATGTTTGGGTTTTACTTAACCAGCCAGCGTAAAAAACTTGCGGCACGCTCACGGGCATGCCGTTGTGAACCGGAGAAAGGCGTTTTGAGGAGAATGGCATGAATAAGTCCGAGCTCATCGTTGGCCTCGACATCGGCACCACAAAGATATGCGCTGTGGTGGGCGAGCTGTCGGAGTCGGGTCTTGTTGATGTGGTGGGCATCGGCACCAGTGTTTCTACCGGTTTGCGCAAGGGCGTGGTGGTCAACATAGAGCAGACCGTCCAGTCCATCCGTAAGGCAGTTGAAGATGCAGAACTTATGGCAGGCTGCGAGATCCACTCTGTTTATGTGGGTATTGCGGGCAGCCATATCATGGGCATCAACAGCCACGGCGTCATTGCAGTCAAAGGCGGAGAGGTTGCGCAGCGCGATATTGAGCGTGCCCTTGATGCAGCCAGAGCCGTGGCTATCCCAGCCGACCGCGAGGTCATCCATATCCTGCCACAGGAATACATCGTTGATAACCAGCGCGGCATAGCCGACCCGCTCGGCATGGCTGGCGTGCGCCTAGAAGTGAAGGTTCATATTGTTACGGGCGCTGTTTCTTCTGCCCAAAATATCGTTCGTTCTTGCCACCGCAGCCAGCTTGAAGTTGCCGACATCGCCCTTGAGTCGTTGGCATCCGCAAAGGCTGTGCTTACGGAAGAAGAGCGCGAGATCGGCGTTGCCCTGGTTGATCTGGGCGGCGGCACCACCGATATTGCCGTTTTTGCCAACGATGCCATCAAGCATACCGCCGTTCTGGCTCTGGGTGGGCAAAACCTTTCCAACGACATAGCTTTTGGTCTGCGTACCCCCATTGCCTCAGCAGAAAAAATCAAACTCAAGTACGGCTGCGCACTTGCCGACCTTGTGCGCAACGATGAATTTATCGAAGTTCCCAGCGTGGGCGGGCGTGAGCCGCGTCGTCTTTCGCGCCAGGTTTTGGCCGAGATTTGTGAACCGCGCATGGAAGAAATTCTTTATCTTGTGGACCAAACCCTTGTTCGTTCGGGCTACAAGGACATGATCGGCGCTGGCGTGGTGCTCACGGGCGGCACGGCGTTGATCGAAGGTTGCCAGGAACTGGGAGAGCAGATTTTTAATCTGCCTACGCGTATCGGCTATCCGCGTAATATAGGCGGACTGAAAGACGTAGTGAACAGCCCCAAGTTTTCCACGGCTGTTGGATTGCTGCGTTACGGCGCGGAAAAAGAACTTTCCGGGCAGAAAAAATTTACCACACGTAGTGAAAGCGGCGTCTTTGACGGGGTGCTTTCGCGTATGAAAAAGTGGTTTGCGGACATTTCATAACAACCTCAAGCGGGCATTTTGAGGACAGAACAGAGGAGAGGTGTAATGGCTCAGTCTATCGTTGATGATATCGATACCTCGTTGGCCAGCAATGCCAAGATCAAAGTTATTGGCGTAGGTGGTGGCGGCGGTAACGCTGTGCAGAACATGATTGCCTCCGGTTTGCGCGGGGTGCAGTTTGTTTGTGCTAACACCGATGTGCAGGCGCTGAACAAAAACGGCGCTTCTGTAAAGGTGCAAC
>QKDT01000038.1 GCA_003251995.1 Desulfovibrio desulfuricans | reverse complement strand
CGTAAATACATGAATTGGGTGCTGTTCTATCAAAATGCCGCTAATTTTTGTGTGTCCGTGGGAATGCCAACGGCGCTTGTTACCGTAACATGCTTAATTTGTTGTATGGTTGTTGATATGTGTGTGCAGCCCATTGCCGCCACGCTGATTGCAAACTCGCCCGCCCAAGGCTAAACTTCGGCTGACAGCGTTGCCTTGCGTTTTGCGGGGCCACCGCTGCACCAAAGCCTTTGGATGTTTCGCCATGCTCACCCTTGTTTTGGCTGTTGCCATTGCTGTTGCCGTTTCCTTTACCTGTTCGCTGCTTGAAACGGTGCTGTATTCCCTTTCGTGGTCAGCCATTGAGCGGCTGCGCAAGTCTGGCAGCAAATCCGGCGAGTTGCTGTATGCCCTGCGCACGCAGGTGGATAAGCCCATTGCCGCCATCCTCACGCTCAACACCATTGCCAATACTGCCGGGGCCACTGTGGCGGGTGCGGCCTTTCTGGCGGTATACGGGCCAGACTACATGTCGATTTTTGCCGTGGGCTTTACGGTGCTTATACTGACCATGGGCGAAATTCTGCCCAAAAATCTGGGGGTAACCAAGGCGGAGCCTCTAGCCGTTGTGCTGGCGCGTCCGCTCGCTATCATGGTCAAACTGATGACCCCCTTTTTATGGTTCACCAGCATGATAACGCGCCTTGTGGCGCCGGCATCTTCCGGACCGATCATTTCTGAGGACGACATCCGCGCTGTCACGAGCCTTTCGCGTCAGGCGGGGCGTATCAAACCATACGAAGAAGCGTTTATTCGCAATGTGCTGGCGCTCGACCAAAAGCGCGTGCGCGAGATCATGACCCCGCGCACCGTGGTTTTTGAGTTGTCGGACGACCTCACGGTAGAACAGGCCTATACAGACCCGCGCACCTGGCATTTTAGCCGCATACCCGTGTACGGTGATAACAACGAGGACATCGTGGGTGTGGTTGAGCGCCGCACCCTTGGGCGCTGCGTTAACGAAGGGCGCAAGGATGTTGCCATCAGCAAGATTATGCGCCCTGCCCATTTTATCCTTGAAAATCAGACCCTGGATGTGCTGCTGCACGATCTGCTCAAGGCCCGCGTGCATCTGTTTGTGGTGCTGGATGAATACGGCGGGCTGGCAGGTGTGGTTTCGCTTGAAGATGTGCTGGAAGAAATTCTCGGCAGCGAAATTGTGGACGAAAGCGACAATGTTGACGACCTGCGCGCTCTGGCGCGTCAGCGGCGGCGTGAGCTGAGCGCTAGCCGCCAGGGCTGATTTTATCCGCAACACCCTGATATTGTTCTCTGCCCATGGTGGGAAGGAATTATTGGATTATTTCTTGCGGCGAAATTCTTATTGCGTTAGTATGAAATGATGTGGGCCGAATCCGGATGAACGCTCTGGCGCGCGGCTTGGCGGGTATTTTGATAAGCATTCGGTGGAGCGCTTGGCGGGTATTTGCCATGCATCTGGCAGTGCCCTCGGTGAGCACATCTCAGGTTTTGTGGAGTCATAAACCTTGATACGGCTGGCCCGAATGTGAGCGCAGTTTACGCGCTTTGAGGCTGAACAATTCAGTGCCAAGCGCGATTGCCAGAGCCAGGTGTGACTGTAATCACAGAATCTGCGCTCCCTCCAGATTATGCTCCATGGGAGTTTTCAGATTCAGATGTTTTTTTAGCCGGGTGTCCGTTTGTCTTGCACGCCGTTTGCGTTCTCCTTGGCGCGGTCGTTCGCGACATTTCTGGCAGCGCAGGGCAGTGTTTTAGCAGCTTTTATTTCTAATAAAAATAATTCCTATCTTGTCAGCAGATATAAAATGGCGTAGGGTTTCAAGCAAATCAGGGTCGGACAGCCGGGGCAAAAGCTCCTGTCCGGCAGGTTGGGTCTGAACGCCCCTGCGGCGCGTCAGGCCGAAGGCCATGGCCCCTTTCGGGCAGCACCAAGCATGGCCCAATGTTTCAGGAGAAACACATGGCCCGTAAAAAAAACACTGGCATCTACATAGCCGCTCTGCTGCTCTTTTTGGGTGGGGTGGGCTATCTTGCATATTCCGGCTTTTCTGAAAACAGCGTGTATTTTCTGAATGTGTCGGAAGCCAAGGCCGCTACCCCCGAAAAACTCGTGGCGGCGCGGCTTTTTGGCACAGTTGCCGAAGATGGCATTGAAAAACACCGGGGCGCGCCCGGTGTGGATTTTCGCCTTGAAGACAAGGACAACGCCAGCCAGACCATCCAGATAAGCTACTCCGGCGCAGTGCCGGATACCTTCAAGGCCGGGGCGGAAGTCATTGTTGAAGGCGGCATGGGGCCAGAAGGCAACTTTAAGGCCAAGACCCTCATGACCAAATGCCCCTCCAAATACCAGAAAGAGAACCGCAATAGCTGAGCCTGACTGGCGGCGTTGCCGTTTGCCGGTGTGCGATCGACCTCATGGGCCTTTCGCTCTGTCTTCGGTTGCGGGCAAGGTTATGACCATAGTTATGGGCCGCAGTTCAAGGCCATACTGGCGGTGGGGATTTTGTCCTCGTGCCATTGCTGCTATAGTGTAATGCCAATGCCCGCAGATGGGCGTTTTAAAGCTCAACGATAGTTACGCCCCGCCCTCGGCGGGCTGCCCCCCAGCGGGATAAGGAGCCTTATGTACGTTATTGCCTTTGCCCTTCAGTTGGTGGCCCTGCTGGCTGCCCTTGGCGGCGGTGGTCTGGCCCTTCTGCAATTGTGGCAAAATCGGGAAGACTCCCTCGCCGTGGTGGAAAAAGCCCACCTGGTCATTAGCGGCGCACTGTTGCTGGCATCGGCCCTGCTGTTGCACGCCCTGTTTTGGAACGACTTTAGCGTGGCCTATGTGGCTAGCTATACCGACCGCGTTTTGCCGGTCTTTTATCGCCTCACCGCCTTTTGGGCTGGGCAGCCCGGCTCCATGCTCTTTTGGGGGCTGGCTGTGGGCCTGAGCGGCAGCGCCTTTGCCCTTACCAAGGCCTACAATAGGCTCAGCCGTCCCACACGCCTGTGGTACTGGAGCTTTTTTTACATCATCATGGGCTTTTTTGCCCTGATCCTCACCAGTTGGAGCAACCCCTTTGTGCTGCAATCGCCGGTGCCCGCAGACGGCAACGGCCTGAACCCCCTGCTCCAGAACCCCGGTATGATTTTTCACCCGCCGTTGCTGTTTCTCGGTTACGGTGGTTTTGCTGTCCCCGCCTGTCTTGCGCTGGCCCAGAGCCTTTCGGGGCAGAGCAGCAGCGAGGGCGCGTGGTTTCGTATTTCACGGCCTTTTATCATTTTGGCGTGGCTGTTCCTCACCGCGGGCATAGTGCTTGGCGCGTGGTGGGCCTATATGGAACTTGGCTGGGGCGGCTACTGGGCATGGGACCCGGTGGAAAACGCTTCGCTGGTTCCCTGGCTTATCGCCACGGCCTCGCTGCACACCCTCATTGTTGAAGCCCGCCGCGGCAAGCTCGGGCGCGTCAACGTCACCATGATGGTGCTGACCACGGTTTCCGCCTTTTTTGCCACCTATCTGGTGCGCAGCGGCGTGATCGATTCCGTACACGCCTTTGGCGATGGCAGCGTGGGTACGCCCCTGACCATCTTTGTGCTGAGCGGCCTTGTTATTGCCTTGTGGGTTCCCTTTGCCACGCCCAAAACGGGCAAACCCCTTGCAGGGCTTGAAAGCCGAGAGGGCTTTTTGACCCTTGTGGCCTGGGTGCTGCTGGCGCTGGCGGTGATTATTCTGGTCGCCACCATGTGGCCCGTTATCAGCAAAATGTGGTCTGCCGCGCCGCGTGGCCTTGATGCCCGTTTTTACAACCGCGTGTGTCTGCCCCTGGGCGCGCTGCTGGTGGTGATGATGGCGGCCTGTCCCTGGCTTGGCTGGGGCGGCGGCCTGCGCAACAAAAAAGGCTTTTTTGCCGTGATCGGCGGCTTTGTGGTCAGTGCCGGGGTTATCTGGGCGTTGGGCTACCATCAGCCTACGGCCCTTGTGGGTGCGTCTGCCGCTGTGGGCATTCTGCTTGGGGCTGCCATGCTGCTGGCTGACAAGGCCAACTGCGCGCAGCCCGTAACCCTTGGGGCGCTGGGCGCGCATGT
>QKDT01000370.1 GCA_003251995.1 Desulfovibrio desulfuricans | reverse complement strand
CCCCAGCGGGGCAAGCATAACCTGCGGCTCACGCCGGGTCGGCGGTGTGGCATTGTTACGCAGGGCTTTGCGGGCATCCTGCGCATCTAAGGCCCAGGGCTGGGATGAGGCAGAAACTTTGCAGACGATGGAATCCGGGCCGGGAGCCTGTGGAATAGCTGCCGCAGAAACCGAAGGTGGCAATATGGGGGCGGCTTCTGGCTGCCCTGCTGTAGCCGCGGTGCAGACGCCCGCAACAAGACAGAACGCGCCTGCCGCAAAAGTGAAAAAACGCCGCAGCCGCAATGCTGTACTGAACATGGGGGTGACTCCTGCGCCGTCTGACGGCGTCAAAGGCAGCTTTTGCAAAAAAGAAACACTACAGTTTATTGCCCTGCATGCAGGGTAAAACCTTTTGCTGCCACGAAGGTCTATATACTTTACAACATGGAGCTTCAAGTGGACTTACTAGCACGCATACACGACTGTAATCATAAGGATTAATTTATTCCAAATTGCATATTGAATTAATCATTCAAATATCGCATGATGCAAAAAATTGTTCACGGCGTGTTGGCTTTGCGCGGGTTTCCTGCGGGTATGCGAACTATGAGGAACAGGCTAAAATTTTATATCCAAGCGATCAAGACCACATGCCACATATAAAAATTTCTGTTTCAACCCTCCGCCCGGGGATGTATATCGTTGATCCCGGCATATCATGGCTCAAAGCCCCCTTGCTCTACATGCAGGAGGGAATCCTTGCATCAAAGGATGAGATCAACAGCATCATCCTTCAGGGATTTGCCGAAGCCTATTACGATCCAGAGCGCTCCCGCGACGAAAACACTTCTGCCCCCGAGCCCACTACCCCCCTTGCCGTAGAGCTGCAAAAAGCCAACAAAATTTACGAAGACGCGTACGAAAACGTAAAGAACTTTCTGGAATCGGCCCGGGGCGGCGCGCTGGATCTTACCTTTGCGCAGCCGCTGGTGGGTGACATCATCAAAAGTCTTTCGCGCAATGTAGACGCGCTGGTGACACTTTCCCTGCTGAAAAAAACAGACGAATACACATACGCCCACAGCGTTAACGTGACCATATTCGCTGTTGCCTTTGCCAGCTTTTTGGGTTTGCCGGAAGACCGGCTGCACAATGTGGGCTTGGCAGGGCTGCTGCACGATTATGGCAAAGCTTTGATCCCTAACGACATCCTCACCGCGCCCCGTTCGCTGACCTTTCAGGAATTTGAAGTCATGCGGTCGCATGTGGTGCTGGGCGTTGAAAAAATCAAGCAGTTCTCAAGCGTTGATCCAGAAGCTGTGGAAGGCATTGCGCAGCATCACGAAAAGCACAATGGCACAGGCTATCCATACCGTCTTTCTGGCAAGCAGATAGGTGTATTTGGTCGCATATTGTCGCTCAGCGATGTGTATGACGCCCTGTCCTCCAAGCGTGTATACAAGGGTGCATTGCCGCCCAACAAAGCGTTGGGCATGATGTACAAGATGCGTGGTCAGTCATGGGCCCCCGGTTACGTGGAACGCTTCATCAAGATGGTGGGCATTTTCCCTGTGGGCACAGCGGTGGAACTCTCCAACGAACACCGTGGCATTGTGTGCCGGTCCAACCCTAATTTTCCTGCGCAACCCTGTGTTCTGGTTGCGCAAGACCCGTCCGGTCGCGCCATTCAGCCGCAGTTTGTTGACCTTACGCGGTACATTGGCCTTCGCATCACCCGCTCCCTTTCCGCACAAGAGTCCGCACACTTTGATATTCCCCTGTTGCTGGGCGGCCCCGCGTAATCAATACGCTGGCTGAGACTGCAACTGCCGTGTACTTCAGCGCGCAACAGGTCACCGCCAAACAGCAACCCCCCAATGCACTGCCTTTGCGCGCCTGTATCTAGCTTGGGCTTGCCCGCAAGCCAAGTTAAGGATATACAGGCGCTACGAACAAAAACTATTGCTTCAGCATTGTTAACACAAGACTGCGCTGTTCGCCCATAGCAGACAGCCCAACCGCAACAGGTTCAAGGATAATTTTCATGCGTAGAGTTGACGTTTTGATTGACGCCCTTAGCGAACTCACCGGGCGTGATAAGGAATCCGTTGCCCAGACTTTTGAAGCCATCATTTCCAGTAATGCCGAGAAAGGCAAAGAGCTGCTTGAAGATATCTCTTTTGCTGAGGCATCGACCATGCGCGAGCGGCTGCTTAAAGAGGGCCCTACAGTGCTGGCGCGGCTTGTAAGCAGAATCAGCGAATGACAAACCGCCCCAGGCAATGCCGGGGCGGTTTTACGATTCTGCGACCCAGTGCCGCAGGCTATTTTTGCATTGTGCGCCCGAATACAGGCCGTGCTACCAGCAGGCCTGCGGGGTCAGGGTTTCTATAAGCTTCCACTGGGCGGCAAAAGCCTGTTGCGAACTGCGCGATTCTGCATAGCAGCGGGCCTCGCGCTTCATGGAGAACAGCATGGCCTCATCACTTGCCAAAGCCACCATGGCGGAGGCGTAGGCTTCTGCCGTTTCGTGCCGCACCACAATCCCGCTTTTACCAGGCACCACATTTTCTCTGGGGCCACCCTGCCCACTCACCACCACTGCCAGCCCTGCGGCCTGAGCCTCAAGCACTACCTTGCCGTAGGTATCTGTGGTTGAGGGAAAAACAAAAATATCCGCGTCTTCATAGGCCTGCACCAGCGCCTGACCGCTCAAATACCCCGTATAGGTCACTGGCATATCCGCGGCCTGCGCCTGAAGCTCCCCGGCCTGCGGGCCATCGCCCACTATGGTCAACTGTGCGCCGGGAATATGCTCCAGCACCAATCGGAAGGCATCCACAAGACGGTGAACGCTTTTTTCTCTCGAAAGCCTCCCCACATACAAAAAGCGCGTGCCTTGAGCTGCATTACGCGCGCTGTTGCGCCAGGCGGGCGTGTAACGTGAGGCGTCCACGCCACGGGGATAAAGGCGTATTTTTTCTTCGGGCAGACCGTGGGCGATGAGTTCCTTCATGGTGGATGCAGAAGGCGCAAAAACCACGTCCATCTGGTTATAATACCAGTACACATAGCGCCAGGTGGCCTCCTCAAGCGAGGGATCGCCCGTCAGTTCCAGAATATACTGAGGAAAGGCCGTGTGATACGTGGCGTGGATGGGCAATTTGAGCATTTTTGCCGTCAGCAGGGCCGCCAGCCCCATGGGGCCAGGTGTTGCCGAGTGCAGCAGCGTGTAGCCGCTTTCATAGCAGTGCTGCACAATTTTTAGCGCTGGCGGATAGTGCAGCGTCAACTCAGGATATTCAGGTATGGAAAAACTCCCCGTGGGGCTGAAATTGATCGGGCCAAGGCCACTGCCCGCAGGGTTTTCCACATTTTCAGACCGCACGCAGGTGAGGATATCCATTTTCTTGCCCTGCTCCCTCGCTAGAGGCAACATGGATTGCAGAGTTTTGGCAACGCCATTCACCTCAAGATACGTATCGGTAAAGTGCGCCACCGCGGCCCTATCCCCGCTTATTTCGTTTGGAGCGCCCTTTGCGCAAAAACGGCGCAGGCATTCGTGCGAAAACTTTTTGTCCTGAGCAAACAGCGAGTAGCCGATGCCATAAGGGGCAAGCATGGCGTAGAGTGAGCCCATTGCTCCCACCAGCTTGAACACATTGAAGAAATTTCCTTTGAGTACGTCTGCCAAAACAGAGTTGGCGCAGGCAAGCTGCACGTTTTCCGCCACATCGCCCACAAAGCGGGCCAGCAGCGTCTCTCGCTTGGGCATGCTCTCTTGCGGCACAATGGCATTGACGCTGTCTGCGGCTTCGGCAAGTTCTGGTGATTGGGCAATGGCCCGCCCCGCCGCTTCAAGCATATTTTCCTGCATGCTTTTTTCTGACCGGGCCACCCACCTGCCGCATTGCAGCAAAAAACCGCCCAGAGACATCACACGCGTTCTGATGGTGCGGGTGCGAGTATCGGGCTGGCCTGTGAGCATGTTTTCGGCAAAGCGCAGCACGGTACTGTTGTTGATATCCTGCGCCAGGCCCGTTGAATTTTTATAAAACTGGTAACCGATAGCATACAGGTTGTGGGCAAAACCCACTGGCGTTGCCGGTATGACGCGCGGCGTGGT
>QKDT01000302.1 GCA_003251995.1 Desulfovibrio desulfuricans | reverse complement strand
GGTATATCGTTTTTTCCTTCAATATTGGGGGATTCCACTGCGGCGGCAGAAGCCCTGCTTGCTGAAGAAAGCGCAAAATCTTTTACGCAGACCCAGTGGAGGCTTGCTGCCGCAAATATGGTTGGAATTGGCGTAATCGCCAGCGGCTGGGCCTGAGGGCTTTTGAAAAGCAAAAAAATAAATAATTAAAACTCAATATTTTTAGTATGTTATCCATGTATTTGCGTCTTGGATAACATCTAGAGCTATTTGCATCCCTTATCTTCGTCCACTTATCCGCCAGAGTCTGTTCAAAATAACTTCTCTCACCTGTTTTAGCTGCAAGTAGCTGAACACGGCTTGTTTTTGGCTTTGGCGGTTGCATTGTGAGGCGCGAAACGATACAAAAATTTTCATGTCATCGCGCCGTCTTCTTTTTCTTACCCCTGCTTCGGCAGTTACTGCCGTCTTTCCCGCATTGCGTAATGCGGGTTTTGAGCTTGGCATTGCAGAAAACCTGAAAGGCGCGTCTGTTTTTATTAAAAAATCCGGCCCGGATGTGATTTTTTCGCGCCCGACCTTGCCTGGTTTTCGCGTGGAAGACCTGCTTGCCGTTGGTGCGGAAGACCCCAATTTTCCTCCTGTTATTGTTATTACTGATAAAGGCAGTGCTGAAGAAGCTGAAAGGCTTATGGGGCTTGGCGCGCGCGACTACTGGCTTGAACCGCTGGATGTGGAACGCGTGGCGGCAGTTGCGGGGCAAAAACGCAAGGCTGCCGCTGTGCCGGCTGTTTCCACACTCGGTGGGCACAAAGTCCGGCATGAAGGAACAGGCCCGCGCATTGTGGGCGAACATCCCGCCATTGCCCGTGTGCTGCAACTGGCCCGGCAGGTGGCTGGATCGCGCGCCACAGTATTGATTACTGGTGAATCAGGTACTGGTAAGGAAATGTTTGCCCGGTATCTGCACGCCATGAGTAAACGTGCGGATCAGCCCTTTGTGGCTGTTAATTGCGCTGCCTTGCCTGAGCATTTGCTAGAGAGCGAGCTTTTTGGGCATGAAAAAGGGGCTTTCACTGGCGCCATTGCCCGCAAGCCCGGCAAGTTTGAACTTGCCGACGGCGGCACACTGCTGCTGGACGAAATTTCTGAGATGGATCTGGCTCTTCAGGCCAAGCTGCTGCGCGTGCTGCAAGAGGGCGAAATAGACCGAGTGGGCGGCACAGAAACCATCAAGGTTGACGTGCGCGTGCTTGCCACCACCAACCGTGATCTTGACGGCTGGGTAAAAGAGGGCAAGTTCCGGCAAGACCTGTATTTTCGGTTGAATGTCATTCCGCTGCGTCTGCCTTCGTTGCGTGAGCGTGGTGAGGATGTGCTTGAGTTGGCAAAATTTTTTATTGGCATGTACACGCGCGAATATCAGCTTCCTGCTGCTTCACTTTCTGAAAGCGCGGTGAGCTGGTTGCAACAGTATGATTTTCCCGGCAATGTGCGTGAATTGCAAAACCTTATGGAACGCGCTGTGCTGCTGGCAAACGGTCGTCCCGTTGAACCGTGCCATTTTTTGCTTGAAAATGAAGACTGGCCTTTGTTCGAAGAAGATGCGCCTCAGCAGACGACCGCGCAGGTGGAAGACGCGCATGCAAGCGCCTTGTCGGCAATTCAGGGCGAGGAAGCTCATCCCTCAGGCGAGCATGCCCCGGCGGCATCTGTTACTGGTGCTACCGTGGATAGCCGCTTGCAGGGTGCTGTGATTCCTTTGCACGAAATGGAGCGCATCATGATTCTCAAGGGGCTGGAGGTGACGTCCGGCAACCGCACCCAGGCTGCAGATCTGTTGGGTATTTCAGTGCGCACTCTACGCAACAAGCTGAATGAATACCGCGCTGCTGGACATCCCATCGACTGATTTTTCTCTCATTGTTTTAGTGCCTCAACAGATAAAAAAACGCCCGCTTATGCGGGCGTTTTTTCGTGAACTGTGTGTGATTGTTATTTAGCTGTGGATGTCGCAGCAGCTTTTGGACAGCTTGTCGTAAAGCCATGTCATGTCCATTGAACCGTGTTTTTCAATGGACCGCATCTTTTTCAAGCCTGCTTCTGTAATTTTGCGGGCCTGATCCGCTACAGAAGCGGCTTCATCACGCCGTATGGCTACAATACCATCAGCATCCGCCACAATGAGATCTCCGGGTTGGATAACCACGTTCCCCATGCTGACAGCAACGTTGATCTCGCCGCAAGCATCCTTGTAGGGCCCATTGGGCGAAACAGCCCTGGCATAGACGGGAAAATCCGTCTGCCGCAGAGCCTCGGCATCACGCACGGCGCCGTCAATGACAAAGCCAGCCAGCCCACGGGCTTTGGCAAGGGCAGCCACAATTTCACCGGCAACGGCACGTTCTGTGTACCCCGCGCACGAAACCACAAGCACATCACCCGGGCGGGCATTATCCACCGCATAGTACAGCAGCAGGTTTTCGCTTGCCGGCAGATTGACCGTATAGGCGGTGCCCAGAATACGGCTGTTGTTGAAGGGCTTGAGCGCAGAAGGCAGAGCCGCGTTGCGCCCAAGAGCATCACAAATGTCAGCAACAGCCAGATCTGCATACTGGGCTACTATATCAGGAGAAAGTCGATCAATCTGACACTTGATGGCATAACGCATGGCATGTTCCGTATGAACGCCGCGCCTGCCCTTCCGAGACAGTTCAGAAGGGCAGGCGGTCGCTTGGGTATGGAGAGGATTTTATTTACAAGGTTCGGCTTCGACCATTGCAGGGGCAATTTCGTTACGCTCGTCAGAGTCGTTGAGCGTGTTGTCTACGTCGATTTCTCCACGCAGAACTTTGTTGGCCCGCTCCAGGTCAACGGCTTTTTCCCAGCGACCAATGGCAACGGTAGCAACGCAGTTGCCAATAAGGTTGACCACTGCGCGCATTTCGTTGAGCACTCGGTCGATACCGATAACCAGGGTCATGCCCACCACAGGGATAATATTGGTAGCCGACAGTGTGGCTGCCAGAGCAATAAGAGCTGCACCCGCAACACCTGCCCCGCCCTTGGAGGTAAGCAGCAGGATCAGCATAAGGGTGAGCTGGTGGGTGATGTCGAGGTGAATGTCCATGGCTTGGGCAATAAATGAAGCTGCCATGGTCAGGTAGATGGCTGCGCCGTCAAGGTTGAAGGAGTAACCAGTGGGGAATACAAGACCGACAACGGATTTCTTGACGCCCAGGGCTTCCATCTTTTCCATACTACGGGGCAGAACGGCTTCAGTGCTGGCGGTGCCCAGCGTGATGAAGATTTCTTCCTTCATGTAGCAGATAAGCTGCCAGATGTTGATGCCCGAGAATTTGCAGATAAGACCCAACACAACAATAACAAAGAGGGCGCTTGTCACATACAGGCACAGAACCAGCTTGCCAAGCGATGCCAGGGCGCCGATGCCGTATTTGCCGATGGTGAAGGTAATTGCGCCAAACGCGCCTACCGGGGCAAGCTTCATAATAAGGTTAACCACGCCCAGCAAGGCCGTGCTGAAGCGTTCAAGGGTGCCAAGAATGGCATCTTTAGGCTTGCCGGTCATGTGGGAGAGGCTCATGCCAAAGAGCACAGAGAACAGCAGCACCTGCAAAAGGTTGCCCTCAGCAAACGCGCCAATAACACTGTGCGGGATGATGCCCATGATAAATTCCATGGTCGTTTGAGCCTTGGCGTGGGCAAATTTGCCCAGTGAGGCCGCATCCATGGTGGCAGGATCAGCATGAATACCGGCGCCAGGTTGCACAAAGTGTACAACAACCATGCCGATAAAAAGAGCAAGAGTGGTGACGACTTCAAAATACAGCAGTGTTTTGCCACCAACACGACCAACAGCCTTGAGGCTGTCCATGCGTGCAATGCCAACAACAACGGTGCAGAAAATCACCGGCGTAATAATCATCTTAATCAGATTAATAAACGCATCACCAAGTGGTTTAAGCTTAACAGCGATGTCCGGGGAGACAAAGCCGAACGCAATACCCAAGGCAATGCCTACGATAACTTTGAAATATAGAGAAGAAAATACTTTTTTTGACATAGCCACCTCAATATCAGGCAAGTGGATCAAAGGGTGCTGTAGTATAACACGGCCTTATACCAGGTTTGTGAAAATTT
>QKDT01000114.1 GCA_003251995.1 Desulfovibrio desulfuricans | reverse complement strand
TCTCTGGGCTGTCGCCCCGCTTGGGAATTGCTGCCTCACGCGATGCCAACATAAGGAAGGATAATGACGAGCTTCCATGATTTTCTCTGCAGTCTTTTTCCCATATGTCGCAGTATTACAGGCAACGGAGTGCGGCAGACGTTGCGGATGTTGCAGGAAGAATTGCCCGACTTACGTACCTTTGAGGTGCCTTCTGGCTCCAAGGTCTTTGACTGGACAGTACCGAACGAATGGAACATCACCAGCGCTCGTCTGACTGGCCCCTCGGACGAGGTGGTTGCCGACTTTGCCGACACAAACCTGCACGTGATGGGGTATTCCGAACCAGTGGACTGCACCCTTTCGCTTGATGAGCTACAGGATCACCTGCACTCTCTGCCCGAAATGCCCACTGCCATCCCCTACATCACGTCTTACTATGCCCGACGCTGGGGATTTTGCATCAGCCACGAGCAGCGGCAAAAGCTGGCGCCTGGCATGTATAAGGCCGTTATCGACTCAACCCTTGAGCCGGGGCATCTGACCTACGGTGAGCTTGTCATCCCCGGTCAGAGCGAGAAAGAAATTTTTCTTTCCACCTACATCTGCCATCCATCCATGGCAAACAACGAGCTTTCCGGCCCGGTAGTGGCAACCGCTCTTGCACAATGGGTGGCGCAGCGCCCGCGCCGCTATACGTATCGCTTTGTCTTTGTGCCTGAAACCATCGGCTCCATCACCTATCTGAGCCGCAATTACGAGGCCCTGCGCCGCAATGTGGTGGCGGGTTTCAACCTTACCTGCATGGGCGATGAGCGGGCATACTCCTACCTGCCCAGCCGCAAGGGCGACACCCTTGCCGACAAGGCCGCCCTGCACGTGCTGCGGCACTTTGCCCCCGATTTTATCCGCTACACCTTTCTTGACCGGGAGAGCGACGAGCGCCAGTACTGCGCGCCCGGTATCGACCTGCCCCTGTGCAGCGTCATGCGCAGCAAGTATCACGTCTATCCCGAGTACCACACCTCGCTGGACGATTGCTCCCTTGTCACGCAAAAGGGGCTTGAGGGCAGCGTAAACATCATGACGCGCATTCTCGAGGCGCTGGAAGAAAACCTCACCTACGAGCCGCGCGTGCTGTGTGAGCCGCAGTTGGGCAAGCGGGGCCTGTACCCCACGCTAAGCACAAAAACATCCTGTACCGAGCAGGTCAATCTGATGATGGACCTGCTCGCCTATGCCGATGGTGAAACCTCCCTGCTTGAAGAAGCCGACATTGTGGGCCGGGATATCTTTCGCTGTGCGGAAACCATGCGCAAGCTGGTTGAAAAAGACGTGCTGGCGATCAAGAGTTGCTGACGACTGTGCGCGGCCTGGCTGAAAAGCCGCCGCGCAACAGCATATAATACTCCGATGCAAAAAAGTGCTGCCCGTTGGCGCGGCACGTCTTGTTTTGCGATTCACATCTGATAGACCGCCAGATCATACACCTGCTTGCCCACATCCTTTGCGCTGAAACCGTAAGGGCGCATCGCCATATACAAAGCCGCATACTGTGGCCCCACCAGAAAGCTGGGCGCTGTCCAGCCGTTCGGGTTGGGCGGGTGTTTGGGGGCGCTGCTACACGGGCCATAAAAAATATTATTTTTTATCTAAAAAAATCGGCATGTGTATTACAAAGCAAATTAGTATGATATACCCAATTGTGTTTCCATCCCCTTGGCGGGCCGGGTTGACACACTCCCATAACTGGTACATGCCAAACGGCTGTTGATGCAGACACCGGGCCGATGGCGTCTGCATATCTGCGCCAGCGGGCTGTTGCCCACTGAGCCTCAGACAAGGAGTATTCATGCCAAAGCCTTTTGCCGTTGTGATGATGGAGTACCACACTGTGCGCCTCTTCGGCATACGCATACAAACAAATCTGCACAACGCCCCGGTTGAATGCCCCAAACTCTGGAAAGAAGTTTTTACACCGCGCATGCCGGAGTTGAGCGGCAAGCCCACAGACGAGTACCAGGGGCCATCGTACGGGATTTCTGTTTTTACCGACCATGTGGGTCTGGTCTTTGATTACTGGGCCGCCATGGAGGCCCCCGCACAGGGTACGCCGCCCGCAGGTATGGACACAGTGACGCTGCCTGGCGGCATGTATGCCTGCTGCCGTATCCCCGCCGCGGGTATGCTGCAGGATGCTTACGACTACATGTACGACGAATGGCCCAACACAGGCGTGGGGTATACCGTTTTGCCCGACAAACCCTGCTTTGAGCTTTACAACAGCCGCTTTTTTCAGTCGGGCACCCACGATATCTATGTGCCAGTACTGCCCAGCAAAAAGTAGCCCACACTCCCACTGATACTTTTCGCCCCGCCGTACTTTTTTGAGTCTGGTTTTTACGACCAGCCCCATAACAACCGACAATCCTCCTGAATTTTTGTCGCACCCTGCGCAAAGTTTTGCCTCAAACTATACCTGAAAAGTATGCAATAAATTGCACTCTTTTTAGGTTTGTGCCATATTGCGAATGAATCGTAATAATCGGCAGAACCGTGGCAGCCTCCGCGCCTGGCATCCGCCGATGAGGGAGCATATATGGCACTGACTCGGCGCAACTTTTTGGTGGGCGCGGCCTCAGCGGCAGGCATTGCCGCCACAGGACTGGATACCTTGGCTGCAGACAAGGGGACAGACAAGGGCGAGGGCACCGGCAAGGCCGCAAACGCGGCTGCCCCGCAGGTGCAATACGCAACCCTGCTCGACATTGAAAAATGCATCGGCTGTGGTCAGTGCGTAGAGGGCTGCCATGAACGCAACGGCAACCGCTATCCCGAGGTAAAAAAGCCCCTGCCGGTCATGTTTCCGCCAGGGACAAAGGATGAGGACTGGTCTGCCAAGCGCGATGTGGACGACAGGCTGACGCCCTACAACTGGCTGTACATTGAAAACGTCACCGTGCAGAAGGACGGCGCGCCGCTGGAGCTGCACATTCCCCGCCGTTGCCTGCACTGCATCAACCCGCCCTGCGCCAACCTTTGCCCATGGGGCGCAGCCAGCCGCCAGCCAGAAACCGGCACGGTGAGCATAGACAGCCAGACCTGCCTTGGCGGTGCCAAATGCCGCACAGTCTGCCCCTGGCACATACCGCAGCGTCAATCTGGCGTGGGCCTGTACCTTGAGCTTATGCCACGCTTTGCTGGCAATGGCGTCATGTACAAGTGCGACCGCTGCGCAGACAGCTTTGCCCATGGCGAATTGCCCGCCTGTGTGGAGGTTTGCCCGCAACAGGTGCAGACCATTGGCCCCCGCGATGAAATACTGGCGCAAGCCCAAAAACTGGCGAAAGAACGCGGCGCGTACCTTTATGGCGTAACGGAAAACGGCGGCACCAACACGTTTTATCTTTCGCCTGTTCCATTCTCGGAGCTGGCGCAACAGGTGAAGCCCGGCCCCGGCAAGCCAACCTTTGCCCCGGTTGCGGATTCCATGGCGCAAGCTGGCAACCTCACGCGCATGCTGATGACCGCGCCGCTTGTCGGCATAGCCGGAGCGTTGATAAGCACTGCACGCCAGGGTCAAAATCTGCCCCAGACCCGCCCCATGGGGAAGCTGCACGATCCTAGGGCCGATTTTATCCAGCACGGTGGCCTGATCAAAAAATTCTGGGTAACGCTGGCCCTGCTGCTTGGCTTTACGGGCATGATGCAATTGCCCGTGGCGAGCCGCTACGGCATCGCCAAGATACCCGGCCTCACCTGGACAGGCCATTTTTACACCACCCAGAATATCCATTACATACTGGCGGCCTTGCTGCTGGCGCTGGGCC
This sequence comes from Desulfovibrio desulfuricans, assembly GCA_003251995.1. Taxonomy (GTDB): domain Bacteria; phylum Desulfobacterota; class Desulfovibrionia; order Desulfovibrionales; family Desulfovibrionaceae; genus Desulfovibrio; species Desulfovibrio desulfuricans_B. The sequence goes on along the minus strand of QKDT01000114.1, from coordinate 340 downwards.
TGTATTGGCTGACGCTGCAAATACGGGGCAAACTGCTGGGCAAGCTCACCTTTTGGGGCAAGGCACGCCTGGGAGTATTGGGAGTTGTGGTGCTGAGTGGCATGGGCCGTGTTGCCAAAAATCTGCCTTCCATCACGTTTTCGCCAGGCATGACCACGTTTATTGACCTCGTACACTTGGGCTTTGCCGTGCTGCTTGGCCTGCTGTGCCTGTGGTTGTGGATCTCCGGGCGCGGCGCATGGCGCGAGGACAACTAGCTGCCCGTAAATAGCCTGAATGTCAAAGAACTGGGGACGGCGCATAATCAATAGCGGTTATAATCAATGGAGGGCGGGCATTT
>QKDT01000084.1 GCA_003251995.1 Desulfovibrio desulfuricans | reverse complement strand
CGCCTGCGCGAGGTAATGCCCCACTGGTGCCCAGCCAAGGAGGATATCGCGCCCTACCTCTGCTATACGCTGGAAAAAAACAACCTGCGGCTGATAATGATGGACAGCATGGCTCCTGGCTCCCATTCGGGCCACTTGCATGCTGAAACAGCCGCATGGCTGGAACGGGAACTGGCAAAGCGCCCGGATACGCCAACCATGCTCTTTATGCACCATCCTCCGTTTTTAACGGGTATGGGGGCAATGGACGAACCATTTGAAAATGTGGAGCGCTTTGCAGTTATAGCTGAATGCAACCCACAAATGCGGATGTGCTTCGGGCATATGCACCGCCCCATAACGACCCAGTGGCACGGGCGCATTGCCATGACCGCGCCATCGGTTTCCATGCAGATTGAACTCGATCTCTCGCCAGAAGGCGGCGACACCTTTCGCATGGAAGCGCCGGGCTACCTGCTGCACCATTTTGACAACGGATTGTGGAATTCACACGTCTGCCAGATTGCAGTGCAAGCAACGTATGCCGGGCCGTTTCCCTTTGCGGACTCGGTTAATCCGACTCAATAGTGTTTCCTGACATGAAACATCCGCGTTAGCGGGCCGGGGCTGCCAGCATTAGGCTGACAGCCCCATTTTTTTATGGGCTTACCTTGCCCCATTTCTCTGTTGAACTTTCGCATTCAATGTTCGCAAGCGGCATTTCCTACCGACACAAGCCGGTACCTCCAGGCATGAGCAGCCTTTTTGTTCACGCCAGACGCAAAACATGACAGGGTAAAAATACTCTGACAGCAGATATTGACAGCACTATCAGACCGGTCTAATTTTAAATCATGAAAGAGAACGCAAGGGATAAAATCATTGCTGCCGGTGTTGAAATAGTTGCCGTTTCAGGCTTCAACTCCACAGGCATAGACGCCATTCTTAAGGCGGCAGGTGTACCCAAAGGGTCATTTTATCACCACTTTGGCACCAAGGAAAACTTTGGCATCGAAGTCATCAACCTCTTTGCCGACCAATACATTCAAAAACTGCACGGCTTTTTTGATGATCAGTCATTTGGGCCGCTGCAACGTATCCGCAACTATTTTGAGCAAAGCATTGAACACCTGACCCAGGATAACTTTACCAGAGGCTGCCTCATTGGCAACCTGGGGCAGGAACTGGCAGCACAGAGCGAGCGGTTCAGAAACCGTTTGGCAGAAGTGTTTCTTGACTGGCTCCAACTGTTCGCCCAATGCCTGAAAGAAGCGCAACAGGCGGGTGAACTCAACACAAGGCAGGATCCTCAGTTTCTTGCCAGCTTTCTTCTTTCCGGCTGGGAAGGAGCTATCTTGCGGGCAAAGGTCATGCGCTCGCCAGAACCCATGAAGCAATTTGTCAATATACTGTTTACAACCGTTTTGACGGCAGAATAAGCAAAACACGCAGGCCTGCCACAAGTGCAGGCCGAGTATGCCCGATGCCGGATCATCCAACAAAAAAAAGCGAGCATTCATATGAACGCGCAAAAAAAAATACTGATGGTTACAACCAGCGCCAATGCCCTTGCCAATGGCAGAGAAACCGGAGTGTGGCTTGAAGAAATCGCCGTTCCATACCTCACCCTGGCAAAGGCAGGCGTGGCGATAACTGTTGCCAGCCCCAAGGGCGGAGCGGTGCCCATTGATCCGCACAGCCTTGACGAGGCATCCGTTGCCAAGTGGCCCGATATTATTGAGCTGCTCAAAGATTCCGCCCCCCTTATCAATGTGCAGGCAGATGGCTTTGACGCCATTTTTCTGCCCGGCGGGCACGGTACCATGATGGATTTTGCCACCGATTCGGAGTTGAAGCGGCTGCTCACGGATTTTGCAAAAGCAAACAAGATCATTGCGGCTGTTTGCCACGGGCCTGCGGGTTTGGTAGGCGCAAAGCGGCCCGATGGAACCCCCATCGTGGCGGGAAAAACCATAACAGCCTTTACCGATGCCGAAGAAATCGCCATGCAGCTTGAGGCAGCCGTGCCCTTTATGCTGGAAACGACACTGCGTAGCGAGGGTGCAAACTTTGTGGTCGGCCCCATGTGGGCTCCGCATGTGGAGGCAGACGGCAACCTTATAACCGGTCAAAACCCGGCCTCCAGCGAGGCTATTGCCCAAGCGGTTCTTGAGCGGCTTCACTAAGGCCAACGCGCCACCTCAACGACACTAATAAAAAGTCGCCCGGCTCCTCATGATGCGAGGAGCTGGGCGACTTTTTCTGGTCATGCGCATGGAGCGTAAGACCACGCTTCTGAAAAACTACTTGATGTAATGAATGCGTTCAGGCTTGAACCTGCCCTGCTGCGATTTTTGCTCAGCAGGATAGCCCATGGGAAAAACCGCAAAGGCCCTTTGCCCAGCCTCAATAGGCAGGATTTTTTCCACTTCTTCCATCCTGTCCTGCTCTGGGGCTATGCCCAGCCAAACGCCGCCCAAACCCAAAGAATCCACTGCCAGCCAAATATTTTGCATGGCTATGGCAAGGTCAATCTGCGCGTATTGCGGAAAACGGCAACCATCTTGCCGATAGGCTGCCACAATTGCCATGGGGGCACCCGCCGCGCAGCCGGCATAGGGGCTTACCTGTGAGAGGGCCTGCAACTTTTCTTTGGAGGTAACCACATAAAAATCCCACGGCTGCTGGTTGCCCGCCGAGGGTGCAGCCATTGCTGCACGCAGCACCTGCTCAATCTTGTCATTTTCGACGGGGCGGTTTTCAAACTTACGCACGCTGACCCGATGGAATATTTCCTTCATGGCATCCTCCTCAAATTTTGCACTACAACAGGCAATAATTATTGCAGAATATACGCGCTAACAATTTCGCCGTAGTAGGCAATATGGGCATCCTTATTGGCGCCTACTGCTGATCCGTCTACATCCTGCGGATAAAACTTTGACTGGTATTCAGTGATGAGACTGGGCAGATGTTGCAGTTCTTTGTACACGATTTTGCATTCAAGGGTGAGAGGCAGTTCCTTGACCGCAGGCACAGAAACAATTTCAGAATCCACCAGGGTCAGCCCGGCCTCTGAAATTTTGTCCATATTGCGACCACACTTGGAACCGCATACGCCAATGATCTTTTTGTTGTATTCACCAAAAGGCACGTTGATGGTGAATTCAGGATTTTTGTCCAGCAATTCGCGTGTAAAGCGATGCTCACGAACATAAGCCACAAACACGGGTGTAGACCACTCAACGCCAATGGTTCCCCAGCCGATGGTCATGCTGTTGACCCGGTCATCAGCTTTTGACGTAAGTAAAATCCCCTTTGGCAGTGCTTCAAGTATATTTTTGGCGTATTCAGCAACAACAATCTTTTTTCTTTCCATAGCGCTACCCGTTAACCCTTGGTTATAATTTTTCTATCGCATGCCGCTTTACTACTGCAATCAGGTTCAAAGCGGCGGGATGGCGTGAAACCCCGTTGCTTCGCATGAAATTGGTCAATCCCGTTTTCATGTGTGCATTATTAGACCGGTCGTATATTATGTCAAGCAAATTTACCCTTGATAGAATATGCTTATAAAAGTGGCATCCTGCCGTTGCCCGGCAGAAGAGTTTTGGGAGGATTAGGCAAACAAAACGTAGAATCGTGCTAGCATGCTGGCGCTTGTCAGAGGTACATACGTGGTCGGATTATGGATTATCAGCTTTAGTCGGCTCCTTTCCTGGTCAGAACATTTTGATCGCAAACGGCTGACAACGAAATAGGCAATAAAAACTTTTTGTAATCGTAAGCCAGTTGTTGCACTTTTGGAGTACAACGACTGTATACTGATTTTCCTGCCCACACAGCTAAACACAAAGGGAATACTTATGGAAAAAGCAAAGGTGTATTTTACAGATTTTCGCACCAAGGCTTTTGGCGATGGCCTGCCCACCAAACTGAAAAAAATGATCAAAAAGGCAGGCATCGGGCATATTGATATGAAGGGTCGCTTTGTGGCCATCAAGCTGCATTTTGGCGAACTGGGCAATATCAGCTACCTGCGCCCCAATTACGCACGGGCGGTGGTGGATACGGTCAAAGAATTTGGCGGCAAGCCTTTTCTTACGGACTGCAACACCATGTATCCCGGCAGCCGCAAGAACGCGCTGGAGCATCTTGAATGCGCATGGCAAAACGGCTT
>QKDT01000245.1 GCA_003251995.1 Desulfovibrio desulfuricans | reverse complement strand
AGTCTGCCAGCGGATGAGCAGGGGTTTTTGAAACAACAGGTGACCCTGCCGCTTTTCAACCGAGCCGCTCTCCTTATGGGTAAGCGTTTGCTCAAAAGTAGCGGAAAACGTGCGCAGTTTTTCATACCGCGCCTGAATGGTGCTTGCTAAGTCCGCAGCCTGCGCAGCAGAAGCCACAACAAGAACAAGCCCGGCTGCCAGGGCCAACATGCCTTTTATGCGCATAACACCTCCACGGCAAAAGCCGTCAGTTGCGCTGTTGGATTTATTTAACCACAGCTCGCGGCTTGCTGCCGTCTGCCGGGCCAATGATGCCATCGTGCTCAAGCTGCTCAACCAGACGGGCAGCCCGGTTAAAGCCAATTTTGAAACGACGCTGCACCAGTGAGATGGAAGCACGCCCCTGATCGCTCACAAAGGCCTGCACCTCGCCATACAGGGGATCTTGCGCCGCATCTCCGCCACCACCGCTGCCTCCGCCGTTTACAGCGTCCAATCCCCATTGGGCAAAGTCCACCTTGTAAGAAGGGGCAAGCTGGCGTTTCCAGTAGCTCACCACGCCCTGCACTTCTTCATCACTGAGGAAGGGCCCGTGCAGACGCTGCAAGCGCCCGCCGCTGGGTTTGAAGAGCATATCGCCACGACCAAGCAGATGCTCTGCGCCCACCTGATCAAGGATGGTGCGCGAATCGTGCTTGGACGTAACCTGAAAAGATATACGGCACGGGAAGTTAGCCTTGATAAGCCCGGTCACAACGTCCACGCTGGGGCGCTGGGTGGCAAGGATCATGTGAATACCGGCGGCACGGGCCAACTGCGCAAGGCGCACGATGCTGGTTTCTACCTCGCGGGCGGCGGTCATCATGAGATCTGCCAATTCGTCAATAACAATGACAAGATAGGGCAAAGGCTCAAGGTCGGCAAAGTCAGGCGGAAGATCATTCTTGCAGGCGGCAAGCTTTTGGTTGAACCCTGCAACATTGCGCACGCCCAGCCGCGCCATGGCTTCATAGCGCCGATCCATCTCATGCACTGCCCAATCAAGGGCATTTTTGGCCTCGTTCATTTCTGTGACAACAGGATGCACCAAATGAGGCTCATCCGCATACACAGCCATTTCAATACGCTTGGGGTCCACCAGCAGAAGCTGCATGTCCTTGGGCTGGGTACGGTACAACAGGCTGATGAGAATGCCGTTGAGGCATACGCTCTTGCCCGCGCCCGTAGCACCCGCCACAAGCAGATGCGGCATGCGCGTGAGGTCAGCCATCACCGGCTTGCCAGCAATGTCTTTACCCAAAATCATGGTCAGAGGGCCGCATCCTTTGCGGAAGGGCTCCGAGGCTGCCAGTTCTCTGAAATTGACTGTTTCGCGGTTGTCGTTGGGTATTTCAATACCCACGGTGTCCGTACCAGGGATAGGGGCCTGAATACGCACAGCCACCGCCTTGAGGGCCAGGGCCAAATCATCGCTGAGGTTGGCGATGCGGCTCACACGAATACCGGGGGCCGGGCGCACCTCATACATGGTGACCACAGGCCCGGGCGTGACATGCACAAGCTCACTCTGGATATCAAAATCTCTCAGGCAGGCAATAAGGGCTTTGCCCCGCGCCTCACGGTCTTCCTTGTTGGTATTGTTCACCATTTTTACAGGCGGAGCCAACAGATCAAGACCCGGCAGGGGGGTGGCGGCCTTGCGGCCTGTCATTCCCGCAAGCAGTCCACTCAGAGCGCCCTGTTTTTTGGGGGGTTCGGCAACCGGTGCGGCAACAGCGGCCCTACCACCAGCGTTTTGGCTTGCAGCGGCAGGTGCAACAGTTGCTGCATTCTCATGTGACGAAACATGGGGTTGAGCGTAGGCCGAGGCTTGCGCGGCATCATCGCCACCCTGCTCAGCCGGGTTCTCTGTGTCTGCAGAAACAGAAGGCGAAATGGGCATGCCATTCAAGTCTTCTGCCACGGCAAAAGGATCATCGGCATACGCTGACTGCGTCGCGGCCTCAGCGGGCTGCGATTGAGCCTCCCTGGCTTTTTGCTCTTCAAAAACATCAGGAAGGGAATCAGCAGTGGGCTTGATATCACCCAGGCGGTCGCGCCAGCGCGTCCAAAATTCCATGGGTGGCAAATGCAGACCGCGCAGAGACCAGGAGCGTTTGCCCTCATCGCCTTGCGGCTGGTTGGTTTGAGCAGGAGCTGACTCGGCAGATCTGCTCCTGCGGTTGGCTATCTGCACCTGCGCCCAATGCAGCAGGCGTGCCGCCACATTGAACCAAGAGATATTGCAGGCAAGCTGCGTGCCCACCAGGGCCACAAATATCCATACAAGGGCAGACCCGCCGGGGCTCAAAAAGCGGCTGGCATTGAGGTGCAAAGCACTGCCAACCATGCCGCCGCCCCACATGTCGCCAATGGTAACATCTGAAGCCGCGCCAATGACCAGCAGGCAAATAGTTAGCAAAAAGTAACCAATCCAGCGCGACCAGTGCATGCTATACGAAGGAGAAACGTAGGCCGCCCCCAGCGCACCGAAAACCAGTGGGCAGAGATAGGCGGCCACGCCAAACACGTCGTTAAGAAAACCCGCAGTGTACGCGCCGAAAAGGCCGGCCTTGTTCTTGACCTTTACAACACCGCTGACCACATGATTGAGGCTGGGGTCGTTGGCATCAAAACTGAGCAGGCTGAGCAAAAGCAACAGCGCCCAGAAGATGAGAAAAAGGCCAAGAAGCTCGCGGCTGAATTTGTGGGCGTCCGTAGGGCTACCCTCCTAAACCGGTCATCATTCCCGGCCCAGGTATTCCTTGGTGCGGGTGTCAACCTTGATGCGGTCACCTTCGTTGACAAAAATGGGCACCTGAACCGAAATACCGGTTTCAAGCTTGGCAGCCTTGGTCACGTTGCTGACAGTGTCGCCCTTGGCACCGGGTTCGGTTTCGATAACCTCAAGCACAAGGCTCAGGGGGATGTCGATATCAAGGGGGCTGCCCTTGTACAACAACACGCGGCATTCCTGACCGTCTTTAAGGAAGCCTTCCTTGCCGTCGGTGGTGGTAATGTGCATCTGAATCTGTTCGTAGGTGGTCATATCCATGAAGATAAGGTCGTCTTCCTGGCGATACAGAAACTGCATGTCGCGGGTTTCAAGGTCAGGCTTGGCGACTTTTTCACCAGAACGAAAAGTTATATCTTGCATGCGACCGGTAAGGATGTTGCGCAACTTGGTGCGCACCATAGCGCCGCCCTTGCCGGGCTTGAAATGTTGAAAATCAACGATTTCGAAAGGGGTTCCTTCGACTTCAATCTTCAGGCCCTTGCGAAAGTCTGTAGTAGAATACATTTGTCCTCCTAGAACATTTACCCTTGAGAATACATATTTTCAATGTTTTGCGACGCGCGCTTTGGCGCCCACAGCGCAAAAAAATTGCTGTGCTTTGTTGGCGGCAGCCGTTGCCCGAGGGGGCTGTGCAGCATCATTTAGCAAGAATTTATGCCATATGAGTGACGACCACGGCTACGTTAATGCCCCTTAGCTTGCCAATTACCGCTTTTTCGTAAACCACACCGCTCAACCGAGAATGCTGAAAAGCACACCGATAAAGCCGGAATGACCATGGCACTTGCGCAGCACACGCAGTATCGTTACACATGCCGTGTTTGGCACTGCGGCTTACGTTCTCACCATAAGGGCGCATGCCTTTTACAGATGACAGAGCAATAAAAACTACTCCGCCGTGTTGCCGCAAACCGATGTGGGCTGGCCTAAAGCCGATCATTTGCCAACTGCCGCAAGAGCGGCTACCTTATACGGGAGTTGGCTGAAAATGTCAGCCCTGAATTGAAAATATTTGCTGAAAGCTGCTTGCTTGTCAAGACACAAAGTTAAAGTATCACATGAGGTTTATTATGAATCCCGTTCTTACGCTTGAAACTACCGCCTATACACTCGAGCAGCTCATATCCATGCCTGAGGCCCAGATAGCCCTTGCGGGGCGTTCCAACGTGGGCAAATCATCGCTTATCAACGCGCTGGCAGGCCGCAAAAAACTGGCAAAAGTCAGCTCTACCCCCGGCAAAACACGCTCAGTCAACTATTACCGGGTTACACCACACGACTTCTACCTGGTTGACTTGCCTGGTTACGGCTACGCCCGCGCCAGCC
>QKDT01000045.1 GCA_003251995.1 Desulfovibrio desulfuricans | reverse complement strand
TGAATCCGTGGCACTATAAATTCAGATAGTTAGATAAAAATGAGAACTTCGCGAAGTGACGGCTGGCGGCATACGGTTTACAATGTGGACAGTTTGATTGCAGAAATGAACACAAGTGCTTCCACTGCTGACCACCATATTGCAAGCAAAACAAACGACCGTTTTAACGCAACAAGGGGCGAGCCTGCGCACGGTCATACGCGTCTGTTTGCTTGCCATAACTGCCCATGTTTAGTACACAAGCATTGCGTTGCTTCATTTAGCAAATCTCTAAACTTTTTCTCATGACTTTCCTCAACACATACGCCCGCGACACTACGGAATGTCCGTTGCAGCCGCGTAGCGCAGCGCACTTGAGGCTTGACGTCCAGCCAACGCATAAGGACTGTGCATGACCAGCACCCGTCGTTTTTGCCTGCCGCTCCGCACGCTCTTTACCCTACTCGCCTTTTTTAGCGTCGCCCTGCTGGCGCGTCCCCCAATTGCCCTTTCGGCACCGGCTGTCCCGCCACAGAGTTCGCTTGGTGTATGTTCCGCCATTTTGTACGACCTCGACCGCGACGCCATACTTTTTGAGCAAAATGCCGATCAGCACATCCCGCCAGCGTCGCTGACCAAGGTCATGTCCATGTTTCTTGCCATGGATCAGATCAACTCTGGCCTAGCCCAGATGGACAGCACCACCACCATCAGCCGCAATGCGGCCCGTACCGGTGGTTCTCGCATGGGCCTCAACGAAAATGAGCAGGTTACCATTGAGCAACTGCTCACGGGTATGGCGGTTTCTTCCGGCAACGATGCAAGCACTGCCATGGCGGAATATGTGGGCGGTTCTGTACCCGCATTCATCAATATGATGAATGCCAAAGCCCGCGACCTTGGCATGCGAGACAGCTATTTTGTCAATCCCCACGGCCTGCCAGCCAAGGGACAATATACCACGGCCCGCGACATGCTGACCCTTGCCAGGGCCTATCTGCATGCCTATCCTGATGCGCTGCGGTTTCATAACACCCATGTGCTGAACTACCGGGGCCGCGTCACCTGGAATAAAAATCCCCTTCTGGGGCAGTATCCTGGCGCGGACGGCCTGAAAACCGGCTGGATCAACGCCTCTGGTTACAATCTGATCTTTACGGCGCTTAAGGGTGATAAACGCCTGCTGGCTGTCATCATGGGCGCGCCCGATTCGAAAATACGCAGCATAGAAGCCTTCCGCCTGCTGGATGCCGGCTTTGAGGTATGCAGCAACGAGGCCCCCACAGTGGTGGCGGCTCTGGACACGTTGCCCCGCGATAAATATCACCCGGATATTCACAAAAACGCCCGTGAGGCCTACCGCCAGATTGCTGGAAACGACCGCGGCGAAGGTGAGCAAACAGTGCGCCGCGCCAAGGCTAGCCGCAGCAAGCAAACCAAGGCCGCCAAGGCGAAAAAACGCACTATTGAAAAAGCCGCCCGCCAGCGCCACAACAGCGATGGTCAGGCTGCCCGCCGTGTTGCCAATACTGCCAGCTAACCCCCGTCAGCAAATTTATAACAAAGCGCCCGTGAGCATGAGCCCACGGGCGCTTTGTTAGTTACAGCACCAGAGGCAACAAGCTGAAATCAAAATCTATGGGCATGCGACCGGAACCTTTTGGCACATATCGCAAGGTCGCTGAGGCAGGTTGGTGCTTGAGCGTGTTGTATCAGATCAAAAAACGGCACAGGAGAACCCAAGCACCAATGTGACCAGAATCGAATATTATAACGGATACCCAGGAATACTATCAGGGCAGAGGATCCTTGCGTAAAGCGCACTGTAATCCTCTCCACAGCTAGCCTCTGTCCAGCACCCTAAGTGACACGGCTTCCGCCAGATGCCGTGTGGCAATGGCGCTGGCATCTTCCAGATCGGCAATGGTGCGGGCCATACGCAATACCCGGGCACAGGCCCGTGCAGAGAGTGACAGGCGGTTGACTGCGGCTTCCATCAGCGCATGCCCTTCTGCATCAAGCGCGCAATGTTGCTCTAGCAACGCGCCTGAAAGTTCTGCATTGCAGCGGGGCCCATTGTTGCCATAGCGGGCACGTTGGGTTGCCCTGGCCTTGAGCACGCGCTCACGCATCTGGGCAGACGAAGCACCGTTGCCAGCCCCGCGAAAATCAGCATAGGCAACTGCGGGCACTTCCACATGCACATCAATACGATCCAGCATGGGGCCAGAAAGACGCGATTGATAACGTACACGTTGTTCTGGTCGGCAAGAACATTCGTGCGTGGGATCGCCAAAATAGCCGCACGGGCAGGGATTCATGGCGGCAACCAGCATGCAGGCGGCAGGAAAGCTCACACTGTGCGCCGCACGTGCGATGGCAACCACGCCTCCTTCCAAAGGCTGACGCAGGGCCTCAAGGGCTGTTTTGCGAAATTCTGGCAGCTCGTCCAAAAACAGCACACCTCTGTGGGCAAGGCTGACTTCGCCTGGGCGCGGATAGCCCCCGCCGCCCACCAGCGCCACATCTGATATGGTGTGGTGCGGCGCGCGGAAAGGGCGCACGCGCACAAGCCCCGCCTCTGGCGGCAACTTGCCTGACACACTATAAATCTTGGTGACTTCCAGGGATTCTTCGAATTCCAGCGGCGGCAAAATGGTGGGCAAACGCTGGGCAAGCATTGTCTTGCCGCTGCCGGGCGGGCCGATAAGCAGCACGTTATGACCGCCCGCAGCCGCCACCTCAAGTGCGCGCTTGGCGGCCTCCTGCCCCTTGACTTCGGCGTAATCCTGACTGCAGGTTGGCACTTCGAGCGTATCTGCCACGGGCTCGCTCAGCGGTTCGAGCGGCTCTGCACCAGCAAGAAAGGCCGCGCAAGGGCCAAGCCCTTCTGGCGCAAAAACCTTGAGTCCACGCACCACTGCGGCCTCGGCCCCATTACCGGGCGCAACCACAAGGCCCGTAGCTCCCTTCTGACGCGCCAGCAAAGCCAAGGGCAATACGCCGCTTACCGGACGCAGTGCCCCGTTGAGTGAAAGTTCGCCCGCAAGATACATGCCCTGCAAAGGCTCTGCGGGGATAATACCCGCAGCGGCAAGCAGCCCTACCGCCAGCGGCAAATCGTAACTTGCACCGCTTTTGCGCCGCCATGCTGGGGCAAGGTTAACGGTAATCCGCGCCGGGGGCAGTTTAAATCCGCAGGCTCGCAAGGCTGCAAAAACCCTGTCTTTGGCCTCGCGCACTGCGGTTTCCGCCAGGCCCACCATGGTGAAACCGGGCAGCCCCTGCCGCACGAAGTCCACTTCCAGTTCCACGGGGTAGGCATCCACGCCTTCAACCCCGCCGCTGTTCAAACGGACAACCATGCGTTCTCCTTCGCCCTGCGCAATGATAAACGGCGCGGTTTGTTATCTTCAACCGCGCCGCAAAAAATTTTGCTGTCAGGCGCGGGGCAATAGCCTACGCGCCAGCAACCAGAATGTCCGGGCCGTCACTATTCCACAGGCTTGCCGATGCGATCCCAGCGGATGTCGCCCAGGCCGCCCCACGACCAATAGATGCGCCAGGCTTTGGCGCGGATGGCGGTGCGGTCCACAAAGCCCCAGAAACGTGAATCCATGGAATTGTCGCGGTTGTCGCCCATGACAAAATACTTGTCGGCGGGCACCGTAACAGGGCCAAAGTTATCACGCACGGGCTGGATATGGTCAGGCTCTGTAAAACGGATGTAGGATTCCTTTACAGGTTCACCGTTGCGGTACAACTGCTTGTTGCGCACTTCAATGGTGTCGCCAGGCGTACCAACGATGCGTTTGATGTAGTCCACGCTGGGGTCATTGGGGTATTCAAATATGATGATGTCGCCCTTGACCGGGTCGCTCCCCTTATAAATATAGGAGTGCGTGAAAGGAATCTTGATCCCGTAAGAGAACTTGCTTGCCAGCAGATGATCGCCCACAAGCAGGGTTTTGACCATGGATTCCGAAGGAATCTTGAATGCCTGCACCACAAAGGTGCGGATGACCAGAGCCAGAATAAGCGCGACGAACAAGGCTTCGCCGTATTCCCGCCACAGAGGTTTGACGGGGCGCTGTGATTGCAGAAGCATAGCCATGTGCAGATATTCCTCATGTGCCTTTGGGGCTGGTGAGCGTTACATTTTCGGTCGCAAAGTATGCCCTTATGCGGCGGTAAAG
>QKDT01000357.1 GCA_003251995.1 Desulfovibrio desulfuricans | reverse complement strand
AAATTGAGGTTTTCAGCCCCAGCGGCACCAGTGGCTGGGTATTGCTGGCGCAGAATACTGCCAGACGCCAAAGCCTTGGCAGTGGCGGCGCGGCGGGTATATGCCTCAGGAGATTCGCCCGATTGCGGGCGGGGTTCTTCCGCGTTTGAAAGGGCAAGCCGGAAGGGAACCCCCCATTCTCTCAAGAACTGCCGTCTGCGGGGTGAAGCCGAAGCCAGCAAGAGTTCAAAGCCATCCGTCATGCGAAACAGAGGGCGTAACTGGTTATGCGTGCCAGCAGAAGCCTGGCAATGAGGAAATCTGTTGGGCATGGTGAAACCTGGTTACCGCTCCGCAGGGGTGTGACGCAAAACTTCGTCGTTCTGCATGTCCAGCACGCGGAAGACGCCGTTTTCTATGATGCCGTAGGTGCGGGGCGAACCGCTCTTGGGCAGGGAAAGGGAACCGGGGTTCCAGAAGTGCAATCCGTCAAGCGTTTCCCCGCGCGGCACATGCGTGTGCCCGCGCAACAACACCGTGCCGGGTTTGACGCCGGGGCAGGGGGGGCGCTCAGGCAGATGGTGCCCGTGGCTTGCAAAAATGTTCAGCCCGTCAGCTTCAATCCATGCGGATTCTGTGACCGCAAAAGGCAACAGGCCAAGGTCAACCTCGGCATCGCAGTTGCCGCGCACGGCGATCACCGGGCAGGGCAGGGCCGAAAGATCGGGCATGGTTTGCAGCACCGAACGGGTATCGTACCCTTGCGGCAGGGGATTGCGCGGCCCGTGGTACACAAGGTCGCCCAGCAGCACTAGTGCATCGGGGGTAAGCGCCCGTGCTTTGTCCAGTAAAAACAGCAGACTTTCGACAGATCCGTGCAGGTCGGAGGCGACAAGCAGACGCATTAGGCGCATTCCTTGGCGGCAGGGTGATCTCGGTTCCAGTCTTCCAAAGGAATAGATTCTTCCACAAGCATGATGGGAATGTTGTCGCGCACGGGGTAGGCCACGCCACAGGCCTTGCAGGCAAAGGCGGCAACCGATCCGTTATCTTCCAGCGCAACCAGGTTGCCCAGACACTTGGGGCAAGCCAGAATTTGCAGTAACTCGCGGGTTTCCATGGGCATAAATAATCCTTCGTTTGATCGTGAGGGAGTATTCTATCTCCAAGCGACTTCCAGTTCAAGGCTTGCCCCATATTGTCATTTTGCGGTATGACAATTATCCCATGAAAGATAGTAAAAAGTTTATCGACCTGCACACGCATTCTACTGCCTCCGACGGCACGGATACCCCCACGGAACTTGTGGGCAAAGCCCATGCCGCTGGCCTTGCAGCCGTGGCGATTACCGACCACGATACCCTGTCTGGCCTTGATGAAGGTCAGCGGGTAGGGCGCGAACTTGGTATTGAAGTTGTGCGCGGCTGCGAAATTTCAACAGGCACGGAACTGGGCGAGTTGCACATTCTTGCCCTGTGGTTGCCGGAAAATCCTAAGCCCTTGTTGGAAAAGCTGCATTGGCTGCGCGAGATGCGGGCTGAACGCAATGTGGGCATTGTAAAAAAATTGCAGGATCTCGGCTACGATATCAGCATGGAAGAAGTGCTGGCAGCCGCCAAAGGCGAAAGCGTAGGCCGCCCGCACATTGCCGAGGTGATGCTCCGCAAGGGCTTTGCCAAGGATCCCCGGCAGGTTTTTAAGGAATTTTTGGGTAGCAGGGGCAAGGCCTATTTGCCCAAGACCGTGCTGGAGCCGGATGAAAGCGTAAGGTTGTTGGCCTCCATGGGCGCAACAGTCTGCCTGGCGCACCCATTGCTGTGGAAGGCGCCCCAGGGGTGGCTGGATACCATGGTGGCCCGCCTCAAGGAATACGGGCTGAGCGCCATTGAGGCTTACCACAGTGAGCACTCCGAGGCTGATGTGCGCACCTGCCTGGCCCTTGCCAAGCGGTTTGATCTTGGCGTTTCCGGCGGATCGGACTACCACGGGTCAAACAAACCCACCATTCGCCTGGGCCAGGGATACGGGGGCTTGCGTGTAAGCACTGCTGTGCTGGATGGGTTGAAAAGCCGCCGCAGCTCTGAGGGGCTTGATATCTAGCGCATCCTTCGCCCGCTCCCGGCGGTCATGTCAAACCTCTTGCGCAATCGGTTTGACCGATGTACAGCGGTTTTCCACACTTATTTGGAAGGCATCGCATGCGTATTCTTCATAAACAGCAACATCTTCCCCCACTTGAGGGGCCACGGCTGCAGCCGCATCCTTTCCGTGCCGCGGGGGCTCCCCCAGACGAGCACGACGGCGCGCCGTTGGTTCCTGTTGCCCGACCCGAGCGCGGGTCAGCCGCGCAGGGTGCCACCCCCCATAGAGAAGCTCCGTCTGGCAAGGATGTAGGCACAGATGCCTTTGAAATGCGTCAGCTTGGCGAAGAAGATTTTGAGGAATTTGAGGCGCTCTTGCGATACGCCTTTCAGGTGAGCACATCTGAAATGGCCCGCATCGGCTGGTCGGACATGGAGATGAAGCAGTCCAAGATGCCCATCTTTGAGGCATCACACGTCTTGGGCTGGTTTTATAAGGGGCATCTGGCTTCGCAGATTGTCATCTACCCCATGGAAGTGAATATCCAGGGCGAAATCTGCAAGATGGGCGGCGTCACGGGCGTAGCCACCTATCCCGAGTATACGGGGCGGGGGCTTATCAATGCGCTCATCGGCAAATGCCTCGAATACATGCGTTCGCAGCAGCAGGTTGTCTCCTATCTGTGCCCTTATTCCATCCCCCTGTACCGCAAGCACGGCTGGGAGATTGTTTCGGACAAGATGACCTTTTCCATCAAGGATACCCAGTTGCCCAAGCGTCACCCCGTAGACGGGCAGATCGAGCGCGTGGATATAGAGTGCGAAGACCTGCACCGCGTTTACAAATATTTTTCTTTGCAGCAGCACGGCGCGCTTATTCGCGGCGAGCTGGAGTGGGAGGAATACTGGCGTTGGGATTCGGACGACGTTATGGCGGCGGTGTATTACAGTGCCGACGCCAAGCCGCTGGGCTATGTCATTTATTATATTGAAAATGAAGTCTTCAGTATCAAGGAGATGGTTTACCTGAACCAGGAGGCCAAGTATGGCATCTGGAACTACATCAGTGCCCATTTTTCCATGATAACCAAGGTGGAGGGTGCCAATTACACCGGCGAACCCATTGCCTTTCAGTTTGAAGACAGCGAGATAGACGAAACCATCCAGCCCTACGCCATGGCCCGCATTGTGGATGTACAGCGTTTTATTGAGCAGTATTCCTTCCAGTTTGAAGATCCCAAGCTGACCCTTGAGCTGGAAGTAAGCGACGTCATGGCCCCGTGGAACAACGGCATCTTTCATGTGAGCTGGCGCGATGGGCGCACCTTTTGCGAAAAAGTGAATGCCTGGAGCACCGGGCACCGCCTTTCGCTGGATATCAAGACGCTCACCACCATGCTCATGGGCTACAAGCGCCCAACCTACCTGTACAACAACGACCGCATCGACATGGATTATCACCTGCTTAAAACGCTGGAAACGCTCATCCCAACAGACAAGCCGTATTTTTCGGACTATTTCTGATTATCTGGAGCAGACGCGCGCTGGTTGACACCCCAGTATGCTGATGGCAGGAGTAAGGCGTTCCATGAACGCATCGCTCTGCTCTTTTGGGTTTCCGCAGGCTGTGCCTTTTATCCGAGCCCACGCAAAGGAGTTTTGGATATGATGGCATGGTTTGCATTGAGCTTGGCAGTGGTGACAGAAATCTTGTGGGCGCTCAGCCTCAAGTGGGCGTCTTCCCTGGGTAACTGGCAGGCTGCGGCGGTACCCATTATTTTGAGCTTCGTTAATATGGGCCTGTTGTCCCTGGCTATGCGCGGCCTCCCCGCGGGGATGACCTATGCCCTCTGGACGGGCGCTGGCACTGTGGGAGTTGTGTTGGGCGGGGCGCTTTTCTTTGGCGACAAAGTCTCGCTGCCTCAGCTATTTTTTATCGCCCTCATTATCATTGGCAGTGTAGGCACAAAGTTTTTTTCATCTCAGGCATAGGGTTTTAGTTTTGCCGTACCACACGGCTGGTGCGCGATAGATCGCTACTGGAAGCATGGAACTAAAAAAGGCGGGGAACAACCCCGCCTTTTTTAGTTCTGATGGCTTTTGTGCAATGGCACTAA
>QKDT01000234.1 GCA_003251995.1 Desulfovibrio desulfuricans | reverse complement strand
CCTGATCGTGTAGTGCGGTAAACAGCTCTGCAAACAGCTCCTGCCCCGCCAGCCCCAAAACCTGACGCGTGGCTGCCACGGTGAGTTCCTCGCCGCCAAGGGCGAGGGTCTGGTCAAGCAGCGACATACTGTCGCGCACGCTGCCCGCAGCCCTGCGTGCGATAAGCCGCACGGCGCCTTCTTCAAAGGCCGCGTTCTCTTTGCGCAGCACGGCAGAAAGGTGGGCAAACAGCGCATCTTCGCTCAGGTGGCGAAACACAAAATGCTGGCAGCGGCTCACAATGGTGATGGGGAATTTGTGCGCCTCTGTGGTGGCAAAGATAAAGACCACGCGTTCCGGCGGCTCTTCCAACGTCTTGAGCAAGGCGTTGAAGGCGTTGCGGGTGAGCATGTGGGCTTCGTCAATGATAAAAATCTTGTAGCGGCCTTCCATTGGCGCGTAACCAATGGTTTCGCGCAACGAGCGCGCGTCTTCCACACTGTTGTTGGAAGCGCCGTCGATTTCTGTCACGTCAACGTGTACGCCCTGGGTGATCTTGCGGCACTGCTCACACTGATTGCAGGGCTCCGGCCCCGGTGCATGCTCACAGTTGAGCGCCTTGGCAAAAATGCGGGCAATGGTGGTCTTGCCAACGCCGCGCGTGCCGCTCAACAGATAGGCGGCTGCGGGCCTGTCTTCTGCCGTAGCGCGGGAAAGGACGGCCTTGACCATATCCTGTCCTGCCACCTGGGCGAAGTTTTGCGGCCGGTATCGTGCGGCGAGAGAAAGGTGTTTCATGGCGCTCGTTGCGTTTGAAAGATGACCAACGGGCTGTCGGGCAACCCTGGATTACGCCAGACGTACCCATGAAGGCTGTTACCTGTGGCGTTTGCGCCGCGCCGGATTTGCAACGCGGGCAGGGCTAGTTGGCGGTTTGGCATGCGGCAGCCCGTTGTGGCGGGGCTGCCGCATGCATATTTGAAAACGGCGGGCTTTGCGCGACCCGCTGTCTTCTTATTTATTGATAAAACCTGATTACTACACCTTAAAGCGGTGCAACCAGCCTTCGTACTTGGGATTTTCGCCCTTGACGATGCCAAAGTATTCTTTCTGCAGGTGCTTGGTCACCGGGCCAGCATGGCCCGCCCCGATCTGGCGGTGATCCAGCTCGCGGATGGGGGTGATTTCAGCAGCGGTGCCGGTAAAGAACGCTTCGTCGGCAATATAGAATTCATCGCGGGTGAACTGCTGTTCTTCCACTGTGTAGCCAAGATCCTTGGCGAGGGTCATGACGGAATCACGCGTCAGGCCGCCAAGAATGGACGTCCAGGGCGTGGTTTTGATAACGCCGTTGCGCACGATGAAGATGTTCTCGCCAGTGGCTTCAGAAACATAGCCGTTGGTGTCGAGCATCACGGCTTCGTCGTAGCCGTCTTCCTTGGCTTCCACCTTGGCAAGGATGGAATTGATATAGTTGCCGGCGGCCTTGGCCTTGGACATGCTGGTGTTCACATGGCTGCGGGCAAAGCTGCTGGTTTTGACGCTAATGCCGTTTTCAAGGGCTTCTGCGCCAAGGTACGCACCCCAAGACCAGGCTGCAATGATGGTTTGCACCGGGTTGTTGCCGGGGTACACACCCATCTCTCCATTCCCCACAAACGACAGGGGCCGCACGTAACCTTCGGGCAGCTTGTTGGCTTGCAGGGTTTCAACACAGGCGGTTACCAACTGTTCTACCGTATAAGGTACTTCCAGGCGCATAATCTTAGCGGAGTTAATTAGGCGCTTGCAGTGGTCTTCCAGGCGAAAAACGGCTGAGGTGCCATCGGCGCAGGCGTAAGCGCGAATGCCTTCAAAAACGGCGCTGCCATAGTGCAAGGCATGGGTCAGCACATGAACCTGTGCTTGTTCAGAAGGGAGCATTTTTCCGTCAAACCAGATAAACTTTGTATTCGGCATGGCTTTCCTCCGCAGTAGCCTGCTGTAATAGACGCGGTCGTGTCGGGGCATCCCCGACGGTTGCCGCAAGGGAAAAAATCTACTGAAAATGACCGCGCATGGCAAGCAATTGCGCCCATGGCAAAAAAGAATATCCGCAATGGCGGGCACATGTTGTTGATAGTGGATGCCCGCGGCGGTGCGCGCGGTAATAAAGGGCTGGCCCTGTGGCTGACGATGCCGTATGTTCAATGCCTGCGAACAAGCATTATGAGGCCGGAATTATGAGTGAAACATATGTGTTGGGTATAGATGCCGGGGGCACGCACACCGATGCCGTGCTGCTTGTCTGTGATGCCGCCGGAAGGGGCGCAAACGACACCATGGGTGATAGTGCGGGCGATGCGGCCTTGACCAATGCCCGTTTGGTAGCAAGCGCCAAGGCGCGCACCCGTCACGACGACCTGCCTGCCTCTGTGCGCGAAGTGCTCGCCGCACTGGCAAAGGCCGCCCCAAACTGTGATTTTGGCGCTATCTCTCGCGTGACGCTTGGGGCAACCCTTGCGGTTAATGCGCTGGTGCAGGAGCGCGCCGACCCCGTGGGGCTGGTTCTCTCTGCCGGGCCGGGCCTTGACCCGCGCCGCTTCGCCATGGGTGAGCATGTATGCGTTGTGCCTGGGGGGCTGGATCACCGGGGCGTTGAGGTCAGCCCTTTGCGCACTGATGCCCTGCCAGCAGCAGTCAAGGCATGGAGCAAGGCGGGCGTTGTCGCTGTTGCCTGCGTGGGCAAGTTCTCGCCGCGTAATGCCGCGCACGAGCAGACCCTGGCTGAAACTGTGCGCTCGGCTGCGCCGCAGATACCCATAACCATGGGGCACAGACTTTCAGGGCGGCTCAATTTCCCACGCCGCATGGCTACCGCCTATTTCAACGCCGCTGTTCAGCGTCTGCACAATGAATTTCTCAACGCCGTAGAAGCCGCACTTGCAGATGCGGGCATCACCGCCGCAGTGCGTCTGCTCAAGGCGGACGGCGGGGCTGTGCCGTTGGCGCTTTCACGGCAGGAGCCTGTGCAGTCCATACTATCCGGCCCTGCGGCGAGTGTCATGGGCGTGCTTGCCCTGTGCGGCGGCAGCAAGGCCATGCATCAGGGCTGCTCGTTGCTGCTCGATATGGGCGGCACCACTACTGATATGGCCCTGTTTGTGGACGGCTCACCAGTGGTGGATAGGGATGGCATGTTGCTCAAGGGACGGCGCACGCTGGTACGGGCCCTGGCCTCTGTTTCCATTGGCGTGGGCGGGGATTCCCTGATCTCGGTGAATACCGGATCTGGCCCTAATGCCAGCGCGGCCCGCGCTGTGCGCGTTGGCCCCCTGCGCGAAGGCCCGGCAATGGCTTTTGGCGGTGCTGTGCCCACCTTGCTGGATGCCCTTAATGTGCTGAACAGCACTGGCTCTGCGGCAGAATCCACGGGCGCAGACGCAACGGCGGGTGATGTAGCCGCCTCTGTTGCGGGTATTGGCGTGCTGGCGGCAAAATACGGCATGCCCCCGGAAGTGCTGGCGCGGATGGCAGCGGATGATGCGCTTGCGCAGATAGACGAGGCCGCCAGAACCTTAACCGATGGAATCAACGCTCGCCCCATCTATACTTTGGCAGCGCTCAAGGCCGTGCGCGAGGCGCGACCGCAACGTGTGTGGCTGGTGGGCGGGCCTGCGGGCTGTGTCGCCCATCGCTTGTCCAAAGCCATGGACCTGCCCGTAGAAATGCCGCAACACGCAGACGTTGCCAACGCCGTGGGCGCGGCCCTGACCCTGCCCACGGATGCGCTGGAACTTTACGCCGATACCGGACGCTGCGTGCTGGCGGTTCCCGCTCTGGATCTGACCGAGCGCATAGGCAAGAGCTACAGCCTGAACCAAGCCCGAGAGCGGGCAGTGGGGTTGCTGCAAGAGAGGCTGGAGGCGGCGGGTGTCAGCGGTGCGCGGGTAGAGGTGACCGAGGCCGACATGTTTGCCACCCTGGATGACGCCGGATTTGGCAGCAAGGATGTGCGGGTTGTTTGTCAGGTTGTGCCCGGCCTTTCCGCGGAGTTTTACTAGCGCAGGCTTACCCGGAGTGTCTTTTGTCCTCCGGCTGCGTCAGAATATTACCCGGTGTCGGTCGAGTACCACAATGTACACTCCCTCCACGGGCAAGATTCTTCCTTGCCGGAGAATAAAATCCATCTCCGGGCAAACCTGCGCTGGGAAAGTGAT
>QKDT01000136.1 GCA_003251995.1 Desulfovibrio desulfuricans | reverse complement strand
TATCGAACACAACAATGCTAGAATGCAAGTAACATATGGCAACAAAAGTATTTTATAAAAATCATATGAAAGTTTTCTACACACGGACACTACTCGCCTTTTCAGTGATTATGCATGAACAGATGGCGCTACGCAGGTAGCTCAAAACGAGGATGAGTATCCGTCAATGAGCACACCTGGGTAGCGATTTATCTTGCCTTAGCCTGAAAAATCAGTAGAGCCTTAGCATAAATTGGGGGCATAGACACCTGGACAAAACCTGGACTTTGGCTTTTTTATTCACTTTTTTAGCATTTCGTTGCCCGCTGCCCATTAAAATTGTCATGATGCAAGCTGTCTCTTTGCGCAAATTCCTTTTGTTTTCCCCACGTCAATATTCCTCCAGCAAAACATGCATTCTGGTTTTCAAAATCTCCCAGATGCTACCATGGGCGAGTCGCCAGTAAGCTCACTCGTTTTCAAAGTCATCGGCAATACTTAGGGGTATGACGATACATTTGACGAACTGTCGCAAAAATGCCTATCAAACAAGGCGAAGGATATGACAGGAGAAGGCTTGTGAGTGACACGTTGCACAGCCCCGGGCGAATGCTGTGGGGGGCTGAACAAATTTTGGGCGGGCTGGTATTGGCACTGTTTTATGTAGTGTACAATATCGGCACGGTTTACTTTCAGGCACGTGGGGCTGCGGGCCTTGGTGGCCCGGCTTTGGCGGGTTGCTTCTTGGGCATGGTGTTTGGCGCCGTTTGGCTGGGCATTTTGCAAACTAAAGACCGGCTGAAGGGCTTAGCCGGGCAAGCCTTATTGCTCGGCACACTCTTGTTGCCTTCTGTGTTCAGTCAAATGACATTGTGGATGACGAGCTATAAGGGCAACTATTTCATCAATATTATCCAACCGGCACTATGGCTGACACCGCTGCCAGTGGCTCTCGCTTTTTTTTGCCGCCATATACCCCAGCGCAACCAAGCCATGTATATGGGCATTGCCATCAGCGCCGGGCATCTATGTTGGCTGTTGCTGACACCGCTGACATCAACGGCAAATACCCCTGCTACACTTGAACTGGAAATGAACGCACGCTTTTTGCCACTGCTGGGGCTAGTGCGAAACCTGACAGGGGTAGTATTTGCCCTCGCGTGCTGGTGGCTGGTGCGCATTGAGTGCAGTTTGCCCACCCCAAAAGCAAAAATGAGCCATACCGAAAGCAGCATCAGTTTTGCGCCTACGGTGTCGCCCATCCAGATGTTTCAGTTGGCATTACCTTTTTTATGCTGTTTTATGCTTAATGGTTTTGCCGGATATCTTTTTTTCCCCCGTATAAGCGTGCATAGCGCCAATACAGAGTACACCCACCTTATCTTGTTTTTATTTTTCCCCGTGGCTGGTTTTTTTCTGGCCCGACAGGGCACGGGGTTTCTTGTTCGACTTCTCGGCGTCGCCGCCATGTGTATGATCGCTGCGCCACTGCTGCTCTGCCTGCCACTTTCAGAATCCATTGTGCAGAGCGTATACGTGGCAGGTTCCTGCGCGGAGCAAGTAGTACTCTTTTGTGGAGTTCAGACATCCTTGCGCTTTGCGCCTGCGTTCAACTTCCATCCCCTGTGCTATGTGGCAGTTTGGATACTCTCCAGTATCTCCATCCCCACCCACATATTGAGCAAGTGGCTAAAAATACTGCCGACTGACCCCAGTTTTTTTGTTCTTGTCAGTATACTCTTGGTCTGCTGCGCGTTTTCTCTGGTGTTGTTTAAACGCGCTCTGCCTCCAGTTGCTCCCCTACCAGAGCAGGATGCGCTCTATCCCCCCGCTGAGCCTCAATCTCATGCCGACGACACCAAGCTGCACTCTTTTGCCGCCGCTTTTGGGCTTACCAGTAGAGAGGAAGATGTATTGTTTGGAATCATTGCAGGACAGAACAGAGCCGCCCTCAGTGTCAGCCTGGGAATCAGCGACAGCACGGTTAAATTTCACACCAGCGGCTTGCTTAAAAAAACGGCCCAAACGAATAGCCGCAACCTTTCACGCTTTTTCAGCCTCTGGAAGTCGCAGGACTAATAGCCGCTAATTTGCATTTTCTGCGACCACATTCGCACCAGCGGCTTTTGCGTTACATAGCGAAGTTACACGAAATAGGCTACAAAAGCCCCTCGCAGTTCAGCCGGGAATTCATACGATATTTTGAAATGAATCCAGCGGAATTATTGCGAGAAATGCGCTAAGCTTCAGCCAGCCTGACCCTGCTGGCTGAGTTGGCCCCGAGGCACGATCCCTCTTGTCCACGCTGGCATTACCCATACATAAAAAACACATACATCCACGTTGCGCCATTTGCGCAAGCATAGATCTATGTGTTTACAGCTAAACAACGGCGTCACACGCCAGAAATGTATTTTCTTAACGCATTGATGCAGTACCCATAGAACATCACTGGCGCATTTTTGACCTGCAGTAATAAAATTGCCGGCTTGCAACACATAGTTGCAAGCCGGCAATTTTATTTATTTTACAGCAAAAATATGACTAGAAGGAATAGGTAAAGACTACCTGTGCCTTCCAGATATCCTGCTTTTCGTAGGAACCGAAGTTGTTGTAGCTCTTCTTCCAGGTGCCGTCGTCCATGAAGTTTGCCACATAGCCGAGTTCAAAGTTTATGTTGAAGTTCTTATACATCTGGTAGACGTTGACAAGGTTGAACTCCAACAGACCGTCATTGGTGGTCATGTACGGTCCTTCAAACAGGTTGCTGGTGCTTTGCCAAGCGTAGGCCGAATCCATGTATTTGACCATGGAAGGCGAGTTGGTGCCGCCCCACCATGCCACGCGGAAGGTATGCTTGAGCTTGTCTACAAACGACATGTCTGACAGTTGCAGACCGATGCCCCAGGTACCCGCCAACGAATCGTTGAGGTCAAGAAAATCGCCGTTCGGACCCCAGCCCAGGTTGCCGTCGCCCATGAAGGATGTGGTATAAACGTAGGGGCATACAGAAGGCATGCGCTCCGAACCGTTTTTAACATTACCGTCATCGCCGCTGGCATACCAGGCGAAAATGCCGGGCGTTGCCCAATCCAGCTTGTATTCGGCAAGCGCTTTAGCCAGCCAGCCCTGACGCTGGGTGGATCCGCGACGGATGTCGTTGGAATTGTTGCGCGTTGCAACATCAAAGCGCCCCATCTCTTCAACATAGCCGTAGTTGATATCCAGCTCAAAGTTGCAAGGCTCAAAGGTCTTCACCTTGATGGGCAGACCAGCCCAAAACATGCTGCCATAATCCTTGGAAGTATGCCCCAGCCCCTGTACGTTGAGGCCACCACCGTTCCCCAAAGCATTGAGGAAAGGAGTAAGGGTCACGGCAGGCGCTCCGTCAACAAAACCGGAATTTCTGTATGTGGAAAAATTGCCGGTGTTGCGTCCCTGCATGCCGTACATAATCCAGGGCGTCAGCTCCATGCGATTGAAATGCATGGGAAGCATCAGCGAGAACAGATCCATGTTGTCCAGATAATTTGAGGAGTCGTTGTAGCCATACTCCTGGTTAGAAGCATCGTAGTTATCGTTGTAAGGACGAAACCACAAAGCCGTCAGACCGACATTATCGTTGAAGTCAAAATGGGTGTTCACAGCTGCTGCGCGCAGGTCAAACACTGCGGAGCCGCCAGCGGCATACGGCATGGCGAAATTCTGAATGCCCATGCGCGTCTTGATGCTTGTATCGGGCACAACCCAATCAATGTATGCCTGGCGCACCTTGACCATGTTGCCGTCGGCACCCATGGCGCTGCCCTGCCCGTTAAAGCCCCATTTTTGCGGCCCGATGTGGAACATCAGCGTTCCAGAAACGCTTTCGGATGCTTTGGCGTCCAATTGCAGCAACAGGCGCTGCCGGGCCGCAAAGGTATCGTTGGTGTTGGTTTTGTGCTTGCCAGTGGCATTGCGATAGTTTTTGGTAAAACTGGTATCGGCAGCACCGAAGCCCATATTCCACTGCCCTTTGATCGAAAAATCTACGGCCACTGCCGCGCTTGCGCTCGCACAGGTCAGCGCCGCAGCCAGGATCAGGGTCATGATCTTTTTCATCTTTTCTCCTATTGCGCTCAGAACAAACAAAAAGGGAACCTCAAGCCAATCAGGAGGTTCCCTGGTAAATCCAACCTTCTATTTGCCGTCCCGCGCTTT
>QKDT01000369.1 GCA_003251995.1 Desulfovibrio desulfuricans | reverse complement strand
ACGCCAACGCATACAGGTGGTGGAAAAAGTCCACATACTCAACGTTGATTCTTTCCGGTACCTTAATGCGCGAGGGGGCAAAGTTCAAAATTGAGGTAATGCCTGCATCCATAAGGTGCTGGGCTGCTCTTTGCGCCCTTTCCGGCGGCGTGGTGATGATGCCGATCTCAATGTTCAGATCAGTCACCATATCCTTGAGATCGCGTGTGCAGTGTACTTCTAGGCCATGTACAATTTCACCGATTTTGAACGGATCGCAGTCAAAAATACCCACGATGTTAAAACCGCGTGAGCGAAATTCTCCGTGATTCAATATGGCCTTACCCAGGTTGCCAACGCCGATAAGCGCCATGCGCCATTCCCGGTCAACGCCAAGCGAGGAGGTAATGGCGGCAATAAGCGATTTGACATGATAGCCAACGCCACGGATGCCGAATTCGCCGAAGTAGGCCAGGTCTTTGCGTACCTGTGAGCCGTTGACCCCGCAAGCCTCCGCAAGGGGATTGGATGAAATGACTTCGACATTATCACGCGCGAAGTTTTCCAGCACTTGAACATAGGTGGCAAGACGCTGAATTGTAGCGCGGGGGATGTGTTTGCTTTTGGGTGGGTTAACCATGGTTTACCTTCTGAAGTGGCGCAGCGTGTCTTATTGTTACAAGCTTTGTGAAATTGATTTTATAGCAGAACCATCACGGGCGCAAGCTTTGTGAATTGGTTGGTTGATCAGCATGCAACTTGGCAATATATATAGAAAATTATCCATGTCAGTCAAAGTTGGTGTGTAATAAATTGCCATCAAAAAAAGTATGCTCTCTGATCTCTGCAATATTTTTGGATAAATTTTATTTCACCACAGTTCAAACAACACGTCAGTTAAGGAATGCACGCCGGTGACAATTTTTTCAGCGGGTTACCACTGGCTGATAAAAAAGATGATAATATCTACCACAAAAGTTAACAAAGGTTAAGTGTCTTGCGTAACTTATTGAATCCTGACCTGTTTATGGGGCATTGCTAAAGCACGTGCGTTGCTTCGTCATCAGTTGATTGAACTGCTGTCAAGATGACCATTAGCGCCAGTTCGTATCATAAGCAACTGGCACGTGACGACTCATAGCTATTCATATCTAAGTACTATGTTGAATTGTTATTTGCAGATAGGGGTGAGTGCGCTGAAAACACAAAAAAAGGCGGCCCAAAGGCCGCCTTTTGTAAACCAAGATGATTCGGACTTACGCGTAGGGGTTGGCGTACAGCAGGATGAAGCTGATAACCAGGGCGTAAATGGCCAGCGATTCGATGAAGGCGAAGGCCAGAATCATGGTACCGGTGATCTTGCCGCTCACGTCAGGGTTGCGGGCAACGCCTTCGCAGGCGCCCTTCAGACCAAGACCCATGCCGATGCCGCAACCGAAAGCGGCGATGCCGATGCCAAGAGCGGCGGCCAGGCAGGTGTAGCCCAGGGCCGAGGCGTCGAGCTGGTTGGCGGCAAAAGCCATGCTGGCCATGCCGAGAAGGGCCACGGTGTTCAGGGCGATCATCAGAAACTTACGCATGAGACACTCCTTGCACTGTTGTATTGTTGGGTCGTTATCGACCATTCCCCACTATGTGTCGTGTGTAACGTCCCGCAATTTGCCGATGTTTATTCGGCGGGCTGCAGGCAGCCCAGGGCCATCGGCCTAATGCTCGGGAGCTTCAAGCGCGCCCTTGATGTAGAACATGGTCAGCATGAAGAACACGAAGGCCTGCATGGTCTTGCCCAGCAAGAAGAGGGCATAGATGGGCAGGGTGCCGAGTATGGGAGCCATTACGAAGAACAGCACCATAACGATTTCTTCACCGCGGATGTTACCGAAAAGACGGAGTGAAAGCGAAACCGGGCGCGAAAGGTGCGAAACCACTTCAAGCGGAAACATGAGCGGAATGAGCACCTTGGAGGGGCCGGTGAAATGATGGATGTAGTGCGCCTTCCAGCGGATCAAGCCCACAGCGTTGTAGAACACAAGCACAAACAGCGCCATGCACACGGTGGTGTTGAGGTTGGCTGTAGGAGCGTCAAAGCCGGGCACAAGACCCATAAGGTTCATGCCAAAGATGTAGATGAACATGCCAGCCAGCAGACCAACGAACTTGCGCCCGTTATCGCCCATGGTGGCTAGGATGAAGTTCTCGATGGTGTCCACCAAGGCTTCAAAAAAGTTTTGCAGGCCTCCGGGAACCATAGTCAGCCGACGGCGCATAATCAACGCCACGGTGAACAAAATGGCCATACAGACCCAGGAGTAGAACACATGTTTGAATTCCACCATCTTTCCACCGATGGCGATCTCGTCCATGCCCATAAATGTGGAGAGCAATACCGGATGCGGCAAACCACCTGCCATGAGCCATGCCTCCTGGTGAATACGCGCCTAAGCGCTGCGTTGATGTTAGACCCGTGCGGGCCATTCCCCAAAATTTGCGGCCTCGGGCCTGTGCCCTGCCGTGTTGCTGCGGTTCTGTATCAGCCCGTCAGCGCTTGTTGGCTTTAGTCTGCCCGGCGTCGCGGTCCGCGCGCTGCCAGAGCGTAACTTGCCAGAGCGCATGCTCCGGCGGCGATCATGCCGCCCACAATGGCGAATACAGGGGCTTTGTATATGATCAGCGAAATATAAAGAATCGCGCCGATTATAACCAGCCTGCCAACCCAACGCACCAATACTATGCGCAAAAAGGCCGTGCTGTAATCCCCCAGGCCCTTACGCAAAAAAAAGCGCGCTAAACCCCAAAATGTCCAGGCCATGATAGTAAGGCCCACTCCAAACCAGAAAAACCACGGCGTAGCCGTAAAGGCAAGCCCGCCAACCAAAAGGCCGAGTACGGCGAGCAAAATTTCGTTACGCAGCAAAACTCGGATAGCCGGGTGATCTATGCCGCGCCGCCAAAGCCAGGCGTCAAGGCTGTGTATCATCTGTTTCAGTCTGCGCACTGTTGTCTTTTTTGCCTTGCCCCGCTGGGGGCGTTTCGTTTTGCTGTTCTGGCACCAGGCCTTTTCGGCGGGCATCCTGCGCGGCCATTTTTCGCAGCAGCGCCTGCGTATCGCGGTACACGTTTAAAAAACCAGCCGCGATGCCGATGAACAGAAAAACCAGCTTTCCCCATGGGCTGGTGCCCAGCCAGTGGTCTAAGCCATAACCAATGGCAAAGCCAACTGCGGGGCCGCTCACCAGATGTAGCCCAATGACACCTGTATTGGCCATGGCTTCCATACCGGTTTGCTGCTGCTTAAGAAAATCCTTGAACGACATAAGGCCTCCGCGCACGTGGCTGGAACCTGTAAGCGTCATGGTCCCCTTAACGCTGTTCAAATTATCACAGGTGATATGACGCGTCAATGACTTTGGGCGGAAACTTGTGATTACGCTGCATTCCTTGTGGTGCCAAGGCGCGGAATGTTGGCTGTTGATACCAAAAAAAGCCAATCGCTCGTGCGTAAAAAAACTTGCGCCGGGTCTAGTCGACCCTGCGCCAAAGGCTCAGGCTTTCAATGTGCGGGGTGTGTGGAAAAAGATCTACCGCAGCAAGGCGTTCAAGGGCGTATCTGCCGCGCAATTGGGCGGCGTCCCGGGCCAACGTGGCGGGATTGCATGATATATAAAGGATTCTGTCTGGCGCAATATGCAGCAGAGCTTGCAGCGCGCGGGGTGAAAGCCCCGCTCTGGGCGGGTCTACCAGGGCATCGGTTGCTTGCGGCATGCTGGCAGATTCAAAGCCTGCCCCAACCCAGCGCATTTCGGGTGGCAGGGCGGCAAGCTGTTCCAGTCTGTGAGCGGCGTCGCCGGCCTCGTAGCGGCAGTGTGGCATGTCGTTGCTTTTGGCATTGACAGCGGCAAGCTGCACAGCCCGTGCGTCCTGTTCCAGCCCCAGCAGGGCAGAGTACCCCCGCGCCAGCAAAAGCCCCGGCGCTCCAACGCCACAATAGAGGTCGAGCAGGCCGCGAGAAGATGTGCCAATGCTCGCAGCATCAGATGCCGAGAGTGTGAGCATGGATTGAGCTGCGTGGGCAAGGGCTTGCGCCCCACCGGTGTTCACCTGAAAAAATGATGTGGCGTCAAGGGCAAAGCCCATGCCCGCCAGCGGCTGAAACATCCGAGCAGCGGCAGGATTTTCAAGCCCGCCCGCATCAAGGGTTTGCGACC
>QKDT01000063.1 GCA_003251995.1 Desulfovibrio desulfuricans | reverse complement strand
GTCTCTTTTTGTGGGGCAAGCGGCAATGGCCGCAGAAGCTCCGATCAAAATCGGGTTCCCCATCCCTCTTACTGGTGAAATCCCCAAAGTGGGTGAGGGTTCAAAGTACGCCGCTGAAATGCTCAAGGAAGAGATCAACGCCAAGGGCGGGCTGAAAGTGGGCGACAAAATGTACCCGCTTGAATTCGTTTATGAAGACAACGAGTCCAAACCCGAATCTGCCGTTAACGTCACCCTTAAGCTGATTGAGCGCGACAAGGTTCTGGCTATCGTTGGCCCCCAGTCCTCGCGTCAGGCCGTGCCTGCTGGTGCAGTTGCCAATGACGAACAGGTTCCCATGATCACCCCCTGGTCCACCAACCCCGACGCCACCAAGGATCATCCCTGGGTGTTCCGCGGGGCCTTCCTTGATCCCTTCCAGGCCCCCGTGGCTGTGGACTTTACCTCCAAAAAGTTCAACGCCAAAAAAGCCGCCGTTCTTTTTGAAGTTTCCAACGACTACTCCAAAGGCCTTGCCGACAACTTCAAGGAAGCCTTTGAAAAGACCCATGGCAAAGGCTCTGTGGTCGCCATGGAATCCCACGGCCCCAAAGACCAGGATTTCTCTGCCCAGTTGACCAAGATCATTGCCGCCAAGCCCGATTTTATCTTTGTGCCTGAAAACTACAGCTTTGCGGCCCTTATTGTTCCTCAGGCCCGCGACCTTGGCTACAAGGGCCCCTTCATGGGTTCCGACGCCTGGGGTTCTGCCGAACTGTTCAACCTTTGTGGCAAGGACTGCGTGAACCAGTACTTCTCCACCCACTACACCGCCGAGGGCGCGACTGGCAAAACCAAGGAATTCATCGACAAGTACAAGACCAAGTATGGCTATGTGCCTGACGACGTTGCCGCGCTGACCTGGGACTCCATCAACATCGTGCTTCAGGCTATTCAGAAGTCTGGCAAGATCGACTCTGACCTCAAGAAAGAACGCAAGGCCATTCGCGACAACATGGCTGGTATGGCCAAGTTTGACGGCATCACCGGCAGCATGAAGTTTGACGAAAACCGCGACCCCATCAAGTGCGCCGTTATCGTGCGCGTGACGGAAACCGGAACCTTCGCATTTGTGGAATCTGTCTGCCCCAAATAGCAGATACGCAGATAATTGGCTCTGCCGTGCGGCCCAACCCACAGTGGGCCGCACGGCGGCACCGCGGCCTTTCGGACTCACAACTTATTGTAAATAAAAGATATTATTTATTTTTGATTACAGACCAATCCCCTTCTCAAATCAGGAATGGTTTTTCACATTTTTCTAATGTATATGCATGCGGAGAATAGGCCTGTTTTGCTTTTGGCATAAACCGTCAGCAAAACAACAAATCTGTCGGATTAGCATTTTTTGATATACGTGATGGGTGGCATTGAAGCCGCAGGCGCGTTGCCGCTCAAAGTATTTGATCTGCACCAGTTACGTACACACAGCCGACAGTATCCAGCACACTGTAACCGCCAGCTTTTTTGGGTAGCCCTATGGACTTTCTGCTGCAACAGACCCTCAACGCCTTGCAATGGGGCAGTTTTTACGCCCTCATTGCATTGGGTTACACCTTGGTTTACGGGGTGCTGCGCCTCATCAACTTCGCCCACGGCGATATTTTTATGGTTGGGGCCTACATTTCCTTTTTTGTCGCCACCTACCTGGTTTCTTCCGACGGGCTCGGTCTTTCGCCGCAACTGACCTTGTGGCTGACCATTGTTCTGACCATGGGCCTTACGGCTCTGGTGGGCGTCACGCTTGAGCGCATTGCCTATCGGCCTTTGCGCCGCAAGGGCGCGCACAGGCTCTATGTGGTCATTACCGCGCTCATGTGTGGCCTTATTCTTGAAAACGGCAACCTGGCGATTTTGGGCGCTACCAAGCGCAAGCTGCCAGAACTTATCGACAAAACAGTATATTCCATCGGGCCGCTGGTCATCACCAACCTGAAAGTATGGGTTATTATTGCGGCTGTGCTGGTGTTTTTGTTTTTGCAGACCATTGTCACCCGCACCAAGGTGGGTATGGCAATGCGTGCAGTGTCGTGGGATAGATTTGCCCTGCCGCTCATGGGCATTCCGCTCGACAGCGTTATTGTGGTCACCTTTGTGCTTGGCTCTGGCATTGCAGGCCTTGGCGGCATGCTCTTTGCCATGTGCTACCCCAACCTTGAGCCTTATATGGGCGCCATGATCGGCTGGAAGGCCTTTATCGCTGCGGTTGTGGGTGGCATTGGCGACATACGCGGCGCATTTGTGGGCGGCTTTATGCTGGCCTTTGTCGAAATTATGGTGGTGGCCTTCTTGCCATCCACATATATGGATCTGTTTTCTTTCACCATCCTGCTGCTCATCCTGTGGGTGCGGCCCACGGGCATTTTCGGCATGCCGCAAACGACCAAAATCTAGCCGGAGTGTCTGAATGCTGCCTCTTTTTGTACAAACTTTGCTTGTAATACTGGGCGTACTCTGCTTCGGCTATGCCATCAAACGTGTCGTCAAGCAGAAGAAGATCGACTGTCTTCTGTTCTTGCTTGGCGGTCTGGTGCTTATTTTTGCCGAATACTTTTCGTGGATTGACGGCTACTGGCTGTCAGTCATCAAGTTCATGGGACTCAACGTCATATTCGCCACCAGCCTGAACCTTGTGAACGGCTATATGGGCGAATTTTCATGTGGTCACGCGGGCTTTATGTGCGTGGGCGCATATGTGGGCGGGCTTATCTCCATCATTTTGTTTACCAAGAACAAAATGATGGGCGCTCCCCTGCTGCCGCCCGAGCTGGCCCCCTTGCTCTTTCCCTTTGTGCTAGCTGTGGCGGGCGGCGTTGCGTCCCTGTTCGGGCTGCTGGTTGCACTGCCCTCGTTTAAAACCCGCGACGACTACCTGGCCATCATCACCATCGCAGCCAACTACATCATCATTTCGCTTATCATCAATATTGATTTTGTGGGCGGCCCGCGCGGGCTCACAGGCATGCGCGGCGTGGTACGCGCCATGGAAAGCGTGGCTGACATCCCCTGGATGATGATCTGGATGCTGCTGGCAGTCATGATCACTACCATGTTGCTTTATCGCCTGGTCAACAGCACCTTGGGCAAGGGTATTCCCGCTGTATGCCAGAATGAAGTTGCCGCTGAAATCATGAGCGTCAACACCAAGAAGGTTAAGCTTGTGGCCTTTATGGTTTCGGCGGGTATTGCCGGGGTTGCAGGCGCGCTCTATGCCCACATGTTCAGCTCCATCTACGCCAACAGCTTTGGCATCATGAAGTCTACCGAAGCAATGGTTATGGTGTATCTGGGCGGCATGGGTTCGCTTTCCGGCTCGGTGCTGGCTGCTGTCATGTTTACCCTGCTTATCGAGCTTTTACGTTTCGCCCTGCCTGCCATGAGCGACGTGGCGCACATGCTGCCCTTTGTGCCCAACTCGTTCAACATCAGCCAGGAATGGAAGTGGGTTATCATTCCGCTTATTCTCATTCTGCTCATGCAGTTCAGGCCCGAAGGCCTGCTGGGCAACAGGGAATTGACCGACGTGTTCCCCAAATTGAAGCGGCTGATCAGCTTTGGCAAACGACAGTAGAGCAATTGGCGCCTAAAAACGGCGATAAACGGCGGGCAATGCCCACCAGCGCCTCTTTGCGGCAAGGATTGCCCTTGCCGGGCATTCAAGACGGATGCTCCAGCGAGGCTGGCCCAAGGGCGTGTGGCCTCAAAGCGCCATTAATGCAGATACAACCAGAACGAGTGGGGGCTGACCTTGGCACTGCTTGAAATGAAAGATGTCACGCAACGCTTCGGCGGACTGATTGCGTTAACGGATTTTTCCATCACTGTGGAAAACCACAGCCTTGTTGGCCTTATCGGCCCCAACGGCGCTGGTAAAACCACGGTGTTCAACCTGGCCTCGGGCTTTTATCACGCCACCGAGGGGCAGATCATCTTTAACGGGCATACCTATGATACCCGCCTTGAGCCGCACCAGGTTACGGCAATGGGTATGGCCCGCACATTCCAGAACATCCGCCTGTGGAACGACATGACGGTGCTTGATAACATCTGTGTGTCGCAATACCACAGGCTTGGTTACGGGCTGCTTGATGCCTGGCTTTGCAACGAGCGCTACAGCCGTGAAGAAAAACGCGTCAGGCAAAAGGCCT
>QKDT01000263.1 GCA_003251995.1 Desulfovibrio desulfuricans | reverse complement strand
TACCGTTGCATTTGGTGATATCGGCCTTAAAACCGTGCAGCATGGCCAGCTTTCCAGCCAGCAGATTGAAGCTACTCGTATCGCCATGATGATGCACATCAAACGTGGTGGTAAAGTGTGGATCCGCGTGTTCCCCGACCGCCCCGTAACGGCTAAGCCTCTGGAAACCCGTCAGGGTTCCGGTAAGGGCGCGCCGGTCGGTTGGTGCGCTCCGGTCAAGCCCGGTCGCGTGCTCTATGAAATCAAGGGCGTTAGCCTTGATCTCGCGCGTGAAGCACTGACCCGCGCTGCTCACAAGCTGCCCGTTAAGACCATCATTGTGTTGAGGGAGGGCATCTAAATGGCTGCCAAGAAAAAGAACGAAACCGCCGCCCGGCCCGCCGCACAGGATCTGCGCTCCATGAGCGTGGAAGAACTGCGCAAGGCACTTACCGAGCAGCGCCAGGAACTGATGAGCGCCCGCTTCAAGCATGCCGCCGCGCAGCTTGAAAAGACTTCCGACCTGAAAGTCATGCGTAAGCAGGTGGCGCGCATCGAGACCGTATTGAACGAAAAGGAACAGAGGGCCTGAACATGCAAGCTCTGGAAGATCGCAAGGGCAGAATGCTGACCGGCATTGTGGTGAGCGACAAGAACGACAAGACCATTGTCGTGCGCGTCGAGACCCTGGTCAAGCACCCTCTGCTTAAAAAGTATGTGAGGCGCCGCAAGAAGTTCACGGCTCATGATCCCATGAACGAATGCGGTATGGGCGACAAGGTTAAAATTGTGGAGTTCCGTCCGCTTTCGCGCAACAAGCGCTGGCACCTGGTCTCCATCATTGAAAAAGCCGTGTAGGGTAGTACCATGATCCAGGTAGAATCGACGCTTCAGGTGGCCGATAATTCCGGCGCCAAAAAGGTTGCCTGCATCAAGGTGCTGGGCGGTTCACACCGCCGCTACGCCTCGGTGGGCGACATTATCGTGGTTTCCGTAAAGGAAGCTATGCCCCACAGCAAGGTTAAGAAGGGCGATGTTATGAAGGCTGTTATCGTGCGCACCGCTAAAGAAGTGCGTCGCATGGACGGCAGCTACATCAAGTTCGACGGCAACGCCGCTGTGTTGCTCTCCAGCCAGGGAGAGCCGGTGGGTACGCGTATCTTTGGCCCTGTGGCCCGTGAGCTTCGCGCCCAGAACTTCATGAAAATTATTTCGCTGGCCCCGGAAGTGCTGTAGGAGACCGTCATGAAAATGTATCGCATCCGCAAGGACGACAAGGTGATGGTAATCGCCGGCAAGGACGCGGGCAAAATCGGCAAGGTGCTTAAGATCCTGCGCAAGAAGGATCGCGTGCTTGTGGAAAAGACCAACATGGTCAAGCGCCACATGCGCCCCAACCCCTATGCCCAGCAGCCTGGCGGTATCGTGGAAAAGGAAATGCCTATCCACGTGTCCAACCTTATGGTTGTCTGCTCTGCCTGCGGCAAGGCCACTCGAGTGGGTTACAAGACCATCGAGTCCGAGGGCAAGGAAAAGAAAGTGCGCTTCTGCAAAAAGTGCAACGAAGTAATGGAATAAGGTGA
Source organism: Desulfovibrio desulfuricans (assembly GCA_003251995.1). Taxonomy (GTDB): domain Bacteria; phylum Desulfobacterota; class Desulfovibrionia; order Desulfovibrionales; family Desulfovibrionaceae; genus Desulfovibrio; species Desulfovibrio desulfuricans_B. Next base: position 13,947 of record QKDT01000263.1, on the reverse strand, counting down.
TACGATGACACGCCTTGAAAAGATATATAGAGAGAAGGTGGTACCGGTACTGCAGAAGGAGTTCAACTACTCCTCTTCCATGCAACTGCCCGGCATCGAAAAGATCTCTCTGAACATCGGCCTTGGCGCCGCTAGCTCGAACAACAAGCTTATGGAAGAAGCCATGGCGGAGCTTACCGCCATCTCCGGCCAGAAAGCTGTAGTTACCCGGGCTAAAAAGTCCATCGCCGCATTTAAGCTGCGCGAAGGTATGCCTATCGGTGTGCGCGTCACCCTGCGCAAGGAACGCATGTGGGACTTCTTGGACAAGCTCATGAACTTTGCCTTGCCCCGAGTGCGTGACTTCCGCGGTATTCCTGACCGCGGTTTCGATGGGCGCGGCAACTTCACCCTGGGCATCAAAGAACACACCATCTTCCCCGAAATGGAAGCTGACCGTGTTGAAAATCCCAAGGGCATGAACATCACCATCGTCACCACGGCTGCCACGGACAAAGAAGGCAAGTTCCTTCTCGACCAGCTTGGCATGCCGTTCCGAAAGTAGGAGTTAAGCCATGTCCCGTACTTCTCTGGAAGTAAAGGCCAAGCGCAAGCCTAAGTTCAGCGCCCGCGCCTACAATCGCTGCCCGCTTTGCGGTCGCCCCAGGGCTTTCCTGCGCCAGTTCGGCATTTGCCGTATCTGCTTCCGCAACATGGCCCTTCGTGGTGAACTGCCCGGCGTGCGCAAGTCGAGCTGGTAAAATTTCCGGGCGTGCAAACGCCCGGGAGACACGCCCTGCGTGTCAGTGGGAAGTGGCGGCATGGTGCCGTCAACCCCACCCCCAAACTCTCAGGAGCATTCGATGTTGACAGATCCCATTGCGGATATGCTCACCCGCATCCGCAACGCGCATTTGGCCCTGCACAAGGAAGTGAATGTGCCGAGCTCGAAGATGAAGGAATCTTTAGCCGCCATCCTCAAGCAGGAAGGTTACGTCGAAGACGTGGCCGTGGCCGAAAAAAACATTGTTATTACCCTTAAGTACCAGAAGGGAAAGCCCGTCATCAGCGGGCTGAAGCGTGTAAGCACGCCCGGTCGCCGGGTTTATGTTGGCGCGCATAACATCCCCAGGGTGCAGAACGGCCTCGGCATCTGCATTTTGTCCACGTCCAGCGGCGTGCTGGACGGCATGACCGCCCATGATAAGAAGGTGGGCGGCGAACTTCTGTGCGAAATCTGGTAGGCGGTGCACCATGTCGAGAATAGGTAGACTGCCCGTTGCCGTTCCCAATGGCGTTGAAGTCAAGATCGGAACGGATGTTGTGGAAGTTAAAGGGCCCAAGGGCTCTCTGAGCACCCCTGTCTGCTCTCTGCTCACTTACGAGCAGGCTGATGGTCATGTTACCCTCAGCCGTATAGAAGATAATCGCCAGAGCCGTTCGCAGCACGGCCTGCGCCGCACCCTTCTTGCCAACTGCATTGAAGGCGTGACCAAGGGCTTTTCCAAGGGCCTTGAAGTTATCGGCGTTGGTTACCGTGTGGCGGTCAAGGGCAACATGATCGAGCTTTCTGTGGGCTATTCCCACCCTGTGCTCGTTGAACTGCCCGACGGCATCAAGGCCGCTGTTGAAGGCCAGATACTGACCCTCTCCGGCATTGACAAGGAACTTGTGGGCGAAATGGCCGCCAAGATTCGCCGCATTCGTAAGCCTGAACCCTACAAGGGCAAGGGTATCAAGTACGTTACCGAGACGATCCGCCGCAAGGTTGGTAAGTCCGGCGGCAAGAAGTAGGGGGCGCGTCATGAAATACAGCAAGAACGAATCCCGGCAGCGCCGCAAGATCCGTATCCGCAAGAAAGTCAACGGCACCTTCGAGCGCCCGCGTCTGGTTGTGTTCAGGTCCAACCTGCACATCTACGCCCAGATCGTCAACGATCTGGACGGCGTAACCCTAGCTGCTGCCTCTACCCTTTCGCTTTCCAAGACCGAAGCCGGCCTGCACTGCAACAAGAGCGGCGCCGAGATGGTGGGCAAGGAAATTGCCCGGATGGCCAAGGAGAAGAATATCAATCAAGTGGTATTCGATCGCAACGGGTATATTTATCACGGTCGCGTCAAGGCCGTAGCCGACGGCGCCCGCGAAGGCGGCTTGGAGTTCTAATATGCGTCAGGAAAATACTGAAACTCAGCAGAACGAGTTGGGCGAAATCGAAAAGATCGTTTCCCTCAACCGCGTGGCCAAGGTCGTCAAGGGCGGTCGCCGTTTCAGCTTCAGCGCCCTCGTTGTCGTGGGCGATGGCAAGGGCGGCGTGGGCTTCGGTCTGGGCAAAGCCCAGGAAGTGCCTGAAGCTCTGCGCAAAGCTACCGAACGTGCTCGCAAGAACCGCGTTCAGGTCGCCCTTGTTGAAGGTACGCTTCCTTATGAAGTGCTCGGTCGTTTCGGCGCCGGTCGCGTCATGCTCAAGCCTGCCTCTGAAGGTACCGGTATCATTGCCGGCGGTGCTGTGCGCGCCGTTATGGAAGCCGTAGGCATCCGCGACGTCCTCGCCAAGGCTATTGGTACCAACAATCCGCACAACGTGCTTCGTGCCACCATGCAGGGCCTCGTTTCCCTGCGCAGCGCCGAAGATGTTTCGGCTCTGCGCGGCAAGAAGCTCGAAGCTCCGAGGAAGTAACCATGGCAGAAATCAAGGTAAAACTCGTGCGTTCGCGTATTGGCTCCACGCCTGCGCAGCGCAAGCTGCTGGACTCCCTTGGCCTCAAGCGCCGCGAGATGGTCAAGACGTTCAAGGATACCCCGGCTATCCGGGGCATTATCGCCAAAGTTCCGCATATGGTTGCCGTTGTTGAATAACGGCCAAAGGATATACCATGCAACTGCACAATCTGTTTCCTTTTCCGGAAGAGCGTAAGACCCGCCGTCGCGTGGGCCGTGGCTCTGGCTCCGGTCTGGGCTGCACTGCGGGCAAGGGCCACAAAGGGCAAAACGCTCGCGCTGGTGGCGGTGTCCGCCCTGGCTTTGAAGGCGGTCAGATGCCCCTGCAACGCCGTTTGCCCAAGCACGGTTTCAAAAACGCCCCCTTCAAGGTCACCTACGATGTCATCAATCTTGATGCGCTCGTGTCGGCCTTTCCGGGCAAAACCACCATCACCCTTGACGACATGTATGCCCGCGGCGTTGTCCGCATGGGCGCGCCCGTGAAAGTGCTTTCACGCGGCGAAGTCTCAAGCGCTCTGTCGGTGGAGGCTCACAAGTTCAGCCAGGCCGCAGCGGAAAAGATCCGCCAGGCCGGTGGCAACGTAACTGAGCTGGAAGCGGTTTCTGCCGCTGAATAATTAAGGTGGCCGCGCGCAAGCGCGGCCTCACGGCTTTCACTGGCGTCATTGCCCGCCTTACGGCGGGCAATGACGTTGCGCACATACTGCGCCTTAGGCGCACAAACGCAACGAGTGTTTCATGGCAGTAGGATCGGCAAACAATATGGCGGGCCAGGCTTCGCTGACCAAACGCATCGGCTGGACCTTCCTGATTTTGTGCTGCTACCGCATTGGCGTTCACGTGCCCATTCCGGGTGTTGACGCTTCTGCGTTGGCGTCGTTTTTTCAAAGCATGTCCGGCACGCTTTTTAGCTTGTTTGACATGTTTTCTGGCGGCGGCCTGTCCAACGTCTCGGTGTTCGCTCTGGGCGTCATGCCTTACATTTCGGCCAGCATCATCATCCAGCTCTTGCAGGTGGTCAGCCCCGATATCAAGCGCATGGCCAAGGAAGAAGGGCAGGCGGGACGGCGCAAGATTACGCAGTACACCCGTTACCTCACAGTGCTCATCACTCTGGTGCAGGGGCTTGGTATAGCCGTTGGGCTTGAGAACATGAGCAGCCCTGGCGGCGCGCCTGTTGTTCTGGCACCCGGCTGGCATTTCCGCCTTGTGACCATGATGACCTTCACGGCTGGTTCTGTGCTGGTTATGTGGCTTGGCGAGCAGATTACTGAGCGCGGTATCGGCAACGGTATCTCTTTGATTATTTTCTGCGGCATTGTGGTGGGTATTCCCCGTGGCATCATTCAGTCTCTTGCCCTTATTCAGGCTGGCGACATGAGCATCTTTATGGCGATTGTGATCATAGCCCTCATGGCTGCGGTTACTGTTGCCATCGTGTTCGTTGAACGCGCGCAGAGAAGAATTCCCATCAGTTACGCCAAGCGCCAGGTTGGACGGAAAATGTACGGTGGACAGAATTCGCACCTGCCTTTGCGTCTGAACACGGCGGGCGTTATTCCGCCTATTTTTGCATCTTCGCTCTTGCTGTTTCCTGCTACTATTGGTCAGTTTTCGACCAATCATTACCTGAAGCAGGCAGCGGATTTCTTTTCGCCGCACGGCGTTGCTTACAACGTTTTGTATGTGGCATTGATGTTCTTCTTCTGCTATTTTTATACAGCCATTATTTTTGATCCCAAAGACATGGCTGAAAATTTGAAGAAGAATGGCGGTTTTATTCCCGGCATTCGTCCCGGTGAAAAAACTCAAGAATATGTGGACACGGTGCTTTCACGGTTGACCCTTTCGGGGGCCACCTATATTTCACTCGTCTGCCTGCTGCCCATGCTGCTCATCAGCAACTTTAACGTGCCTTTCTACTTTGGTGGCACGAGCTTGCTGATCCTTGTGGGCGTTGCCATGGACTTCATGAATCAGGTTGAATCGCACATGATCTCCAGCCAGTATCAGGGCCTAATGGCCAAGGCGCGGAAGAGCGGCAGGCTCTAGAAAGCCAAAGGCATGCCTGGCATGTTCTTTGATTTTCGCAAGCGCGGATGGTGATTGTATAATGAAAAAATATCACGGCGCATTCATAAAGAATGAAAGGGAAGTGGCTTGCCTGCGGGAAGCAAACCGCATGGTAGCCAACATACTGGATGCCGTGGGCGACATGGTGGAGCCGGGTCTGCCGGCCATGCGTCTTGAAGAGTTGGCGTGCGACATGTGCGCCGACTATAAGGTAAAACCGGCGTTTAAGGGTTACTGCGGTTACCCCTTCGCCCTGTGCTGCTCAATTAACGAGCAGGTGGTGCATGGTTTTCCTTCTGCGCGGCTGCTTAAGGAAGGCGATATCGTCAGCATCGACATGGGCGTAGTTTATGATGGTTTTGTGGGAGACGCCGCGCGCACCTATCCTGTTGGTAAGGTCAGCGACGAAGCCCACAAGCTCATGCGGGTAACTGAAGAAAGCCTGTACGTTGGTATTGAACAGGCCCGGGCTGGCAACGATGTTTATGACATCGGTGCGGCAGTACAAGATTATGTTGAGGCAGCCGGTTTTAATGTTGTGCGACGTTTTGTTGGGCATGGCGTGGGTGCGAAAATGCATGAAAAGCCCGAAGTTCCTAACTTCCGGCCTGGCATGCGCGGATTGACCTTGCAAAATGGCATGGTCATAGCCATCGAACCCATGGTGACTGTAGGCACATACGAAGTGGACATTCTGGATGACCAATGGACCGCCGTAACTCGCGATGGTTTGTGGGCAGCCCATTTTGAACACAGCGTTGCCATAACACCAAACGGCCCCCAGATTCTCAGCATTTCGGACCGTGGTTTAAACCGGCACACAATTGAAGGTTGACATCAGCGTTAAAGCTGGGTAAAGATTTCCGTTCCCGTCCTCAATTTCGAGGACTGCGGCCTGTTGTTCTATCGTGGCGAAGCCGCATCCCGGATCTTTATTTGGTCAATGCAATGGTTTCTTATTGGAGATGAGGTATGAAAGTAAGACCTTCCGTCAAGAAAATATGCCCCAAGTGTAAGGTTATCCGGCGCAAGGGAGTGCTTCGAGTTATCTGCGAAAACCCCCGGCACAAGCAGCGCCAGGGCTAGGGCAGGAGACTAATTGTGGCGAGAATAGCAGGTGTTGATTTGCCTCGCGGCAAACGGGTGGACATTGCGCTCACCTACATTTATGGCATTGGTCGTACTACGGCCATGAAAATTCTGGATACCACCGGCGTTAACTGGGAGCGTAGTATCGACGACCTCTCCGCTGACGAAGTTAACGAGATCCGTAAGGAACTCGAACAGAACTACAAGGTGGAAGGCGACCTGCGTCGCGAAATTTCCAGCAACATTAAGCGCCTTATGGACATTGGTTGTTTCCGTGGTCTGCGTCACCGTCGCGGTTTGCCCGTGCATGGTCAGCGTACCCATACCAATGCCCGCACCCGTAAGGGACCCCGCCGCGGCGCCGTAGGCAAGAAGAAGTAGCGGTGCGGCTGCGCTTGTCGCAGTTTGTAAAGCGGATGCAGCAATAGTGCTGCCGTGAGGACGAACGGATTTTTCTGCTTAGAGCAGAAGACAATCTGACAAGCTCCAATTTGAGGTTAGTTATGGCCAGACCCAAGAAAGTGGTCAAGAAAAAGGAAAAGAAGAACGTGCCGGTGGGCATTGCCCACATCCAGGCTTCGTTCAACAACACCATCATTACTTTTACGGATACGCGCGGCAATGCTGTCTCCTGGGCCTCTTCGGGCCAGAGCGGCTTTAAGGGTTCGCGTAAGTCCACCCCCTTTGCTGCGCAGGTTGCCGCTGAAACGGCTGCTCGCAAGGCTCAGGACAACGGCATGCGTACCGTGGGCATCTATGTTAAGGGCCCCGGTTCCGGTCGTGAAGCCGCCATGCGCGCTATTTCGGCAATCGGCTTCAAGGTGGCGTTCATTCGCGACGTTACGCCCATTCCGCACAATGGCTGCCGGCCGCCCAAGCGCCGCCGCGTCTAGTTTGCGCCTAGCGTAAACCGCGCCTAAACCGTAAGAGGTAAAGATAGATGGCTAAATATACTGAAGCCAAGTGCCGCATGTGTCGTCGCGAAGGCTGCAAGCTTTTTCTGAAGGGCGACCGCTGCTTCACTGACAAGTGTGCATACGACCGTCGTCCTTATGCCCCCGGCCAGCATGGTCGCGCGCGCAAGAAGGTCAGGGAATATGCAGTCCAGCTGCGTGAGAAGCAAAAGACCCGCCGCGCTTATGGCATTCTCGAACGCCAGTTCCATGGTTACTTCGAGAAGGCCGAAATGCAGAAGGGCGTCACTGGTACCAACCTACTCGTTATTCTTGAACGCCGCCTCGACAACGTGGTGTACCGTCTTGGTTTCGCTAACTCGCGCAACCAGGCTCGTCAGCTCGTGCGGCACGGCATTTTCACCCTCAACGGCCACAAGGTGAACATTCCTTCCTTGCAGGTTCGCGTGGGTGACAGCATTGAAGTGCCTGAAAAGAACCGCAAGATCCCTGTGCTTGCAGAAGCTCAGGAAGTCATTGCCCGTCGTGGCTGCCCCGCCTGGCTTGAAGCCGACGGTGCTGCTTTCAAAGGCTCTGTCAAGGCGCTGCCGCAGCGTGACGATATCCAGTTCCCCGTCAACGAGCAGCTGATTGTCGAACTTTACTCGAAATAAGCGGGGGTTCGCATGCTTATAAAACAGGGCGAGCGCCTTATAAATGCACGCAACTGGTCAGAGCTTGTAAAGCCCGATCAGATCATGCGCGAAGAAGAAACCGCCAGCATCACGCATGGCAAGTTCATTTGCGAACCGTTGGAACGGGGCTACGGCACCACCATCGGCAATGCAATGCGCCGGGTTCTTTTGTCGTCACTCCAGGGTGCGGCCTTCGTTTCGGTGAAAATCATCGGCGTGCAGCATGAATTCACAACGGTGCATGGTGTTCTTGAAGACATCACCGATGTCATCCTGAACATCAAGCAGGTTCGCCTGCGTATGGACACCGATGAACCGCAACGCATCACCCTGCGTGTTGACCAGAAGGGCCCGGTTACTGCCGGAAACATTATGGGCAACCAGCATGTTGAAGTGCTCAACCCCGATCAGCACCTTGCCACCCTCACCGAGGATGTGGTGCTTGAGATGGAGTTTGAGGCTCGCATGGGTAAGGGCTATGTGCCTGCGGACATGCACGAGGGACTTGCCGAAGAAATCGGCGTGATCAAGCTGGATTCCAGCTTCTCCCCTGTGCGTAAGGTAGCCTACACCGTTGAACAGGCTCGCGTTGGTCAGATGACCAACTATGACCGCCTGTTGCTGGAAGTATGGACCGACGGCTCCCTCACACCCGAGGATGCCATTGCCTACAGTGCCAAGATCATCAAAGACCAGATTTCTGTGTTCATCAATTTTGATGAACGTGTCTCTGGCGATTTGCGGCACGGCAGCGGCGAGAGCGGCGAAATTAATGAGCATCTGTACAAGAGCATTGACGATCTTGAGTTGTCGGTGCGTGCCACCAACTGTCTGCGTGGCGCCAACATTGCCCTTGTGGGTGAGCTGGTGCAGCGGTCTGAAGGTGAGATGCTCAAGACCAAGAATTTTGGTCGCAAGTCGTTGGATGAAATCAAGGGTGTTCTCGTGGACATGGGCCTTGACTTCGGCATGAAGGTCGATTCCTTCGACAAGAAATATCAGGAATGGAAAAGGAAGCAGCAAAATGAGGCATAGCAATTCCGGCAGGAAACTCTCGCGTACGCCTGCGCACCGTAAGGCCCTGTTGCATAATCTCGCTAAGGCCCTGCTGATCCATGGCAAAATTCGCACCACGGAAATCAAGGCCAAGGAACTGCGCCGGGTGGTGGAACCCCTGATCACCCTTGCCAAGCGCAACGACCTGCACGCTCGCCGTCAGGCTTACCGTGTGTTGAACGATCACGCTTTGGTTCAGCGCCTTTTTGACGAGATCGGCCCTGTCTTCGCCGGTGTTCCCGGCGGTTACACCCGTATCCTTAAGCTGGCCATGCCCCGCAAGGGCGACAACGCCCCCATGGCCATTATTGAGCTTTCGCGCTCTCTTGAAGCGGCTCCTGCTGAAGAAGCTAAGCCCGTTGAAGAGGCTCCTGCAAAGCCCAAACGTACCCGCAAGCCCAAGGCTGAAGAAACCACTGAAGCGTAATTGCTTTGCTGGTTTACAAATACTGACAAAGGGGCGCTCTGCGCCCCTTCGTCGTTTGTTACAAGCGGCTTGTGCCTTTGTAAAAAAATCTTCCTTTGCATTGTTGAAGAAGGTTACTTCTTTACGTGCCGCAGGCTTTCTTTTTTGTGCCCATTTCGGCCTGTAAGCCACCTTTCTTATGCCTGATTCTCTCGGCCTGCTCTTCCAGTTGCTTTGAGTTGTTAATCATAGAGACTTAGCCAAAGGGGCAACCTCTGAGTCATGCACTCTTTTATAAGGTTTGCAGCAGCCTGTAAGTATGCTGATTCCCACCTTATAGAGAGGCTGCGTGCCCCCGTTGACGGAATCCGCATTTTAACGAGCTAGATATCTTTAAATTTTTCACCAGAAATCAATGCTACCAATGTTGGGTATTTGCAGGACGAAAAAAAGCGTACCCAAAAGGATACGCTTAGTTGTTTTGATTCTGCCAGCACTAATGCCGATGTAATTTAACTGCTACTCAGTACTTTCCTGCAATCCGTCCACCCAGCGCGTCATCCGTGCTGTTTGTTCCAGATACCATAGCGATGCCATGAGCGGAGAGAGCGTGCCGCCCTCTGGATCAAACATGGCTAGTGAACCACTTTTGCGCAAAGTATCCCATGATTCCAGCGCGTCATTAAACGCCTTGGCTCGTTCCTGATTCAGAGCTGCGGCAACGCGGGTACGTTGTGCCGCCAGACGTGTTTCAAGGCGTTCCTGTTCCGCGGTCATGCAGTCCTGCATGCCCGTGGTCACACCTGCGGCCTCATCCATGCAGGTCTGATACGTCTGACTGTAAAGATTATCCGCCGGTAGGGCGGGTTCCTGTTGCTCAGGGTTGCTGACGGGAGCAGGCTCACTTGCTTGTGGGGCGGGTGCCACAGACTGTGACGTTGCCTCCGCAGCTTGAGCATGAGTCGTCACAAGCAGTACCGCGCAGAGCATGGCTATTGCGGCAAGATTTGTAAAAAAAGTTGTAGGGGAACGGCGAGCAAGCGACATCCCAGACTCCTTGACGAATAAATCTGATACGTTGAAAGTATACGCGCGCCATTGGGCGTATGCAAGTATTCTTACCTGTATTCCCTTCCAGACCAGAGCACACGCCCAATGACCCTGAACTGATCGGCGCAATCGCCCCGCAGGTCAAGGCTTACGGGAGGGTAGGCAGGATTGACGCTATTCAGAACAATCTTTCCCGGGAGCTTGTCAATGCGCTTTATGTAGATGGCATCCTCAAACCCTACGGCATAGAGCCGCCCTGGGCTGATTTCTGTTTGGCCCCGGTCCAGCAACACCAGATCATTGTCAAAAATCTCTGGTACCATACTGTCACCAGAAACTCGCATCAGCACCATACGCCTGGGGTTGCCTTTCCGGCGCAAAAAATCGCCTCTAAAGGCGTAACTGCCCTGACTGTGGCTATTTACTTCAAGGCTGCCGGTACCTGCCGAGAGCCTGGCTTCCGCAAGCGGCACACTGATAAGGTCAGTCTCGCAATCAGCCTGAATACTGGGCAGTTCGCCATCGGCGGCTTCTGGCAAGCGCATAGGGCCGCTCCCAAAAAAAAGCCAGTGGGCGTTTACGCCAGTCTGGGCGGCGCAGGTTTGAATCCATGAAGGCGGCACCTCCCCACGCTTGCGAGCGCCGCTCACAGACTGCGGGGTTATGCCCAGCGATCTTGCCAGTTCGGCATCGCTGACAACGCCCAAGGCTTGCATAAGCCTGTGCAATGTTTCTTTAAAATCTGATTTTTCGGGCATGCTGTTCCTCGCTTTCACGCGGATGGGGGCTGCCGCGCACGCTCTCGGCGGGGTTGTTTCAACTTTTCATTCAAGGTATCAATCTCAGACGTTGCTTGCAAGGATAAAATAAGCTAAAAGTTGATGGTCGCGCGGCTTTGTTTTGGTCTTTCAAAAATTTTGCCAGCCCATTTGTACAATGTGGCTAACCGATCCACAGGAGACGGTATGGCGTTCATTTCGTCTTCATTGGAACTCGTGGCCTCAGCTTCGGTTGCACCTGTCGATAGAGCAGGGGGGCCTTTGTATCTTGCCCCGGTGGAGGCTGGATTTCCTTCACCAGCAGAGGATCATCTTGACTGCAAGCTTGATTTGCACCGTCATTTGGTGCGAAACGAAGCGGCTACTTTTTTTGTGCGCGCACACGGAGAATCCATGCTTGGCGCTGGAATTCATGACGGTGATCTCCTTGTGGTTGACCGCTCTGTGGAGGCCGGTCACCGCAAAGTGGTTATAGCCGCACTGGAAGGGGAGTTGACCGTCAAGCGTCTGTTGCGACGAGATGGTCGCGTGCTGCTGGCACCCGAAAACAGCAATTTTTCACCCATAGATATTACGGAACGCGAATTCGTGCATATCTGGGGCGTTGTCACCTATGTCATCCATAAACTCTGACTCGCCAGCAGCCCTATGGGCGCTTGTGGATTGCAACAATTTTTATGCATCGTGCGAAAAACTGTTCCGGCCTGATCTTGTTGATCGTCCGGTTGTGGTGCTGTCCAATAACGACGGGTGCATTGTCGCACGCTCGGCAGAGGCCAAGGCCCTGGGCATCCCCATGGGCGCGCCGGAATTCAAGCTGCGCTCCCAGTTGCGCGAAATGAACGTGGCGGTTTTTTCTTCCAATTATGCTCTTTACGGTGATATTTCCGCCCGGGTGGTTCACATTCTTGAGCAGGTTTGCTCGCAGGTAGAGCCATACTCCATTGATGAGTGCTTTGTGCGGCTTGATGCCCCGCATCAGGCAAACCTGCCCGAATTTTGCCGCGATGTGCGGCAGCGTATTCAGCGCTGGACGGGCATCACGGTTTCTGTTGGCGTGGGGGCAACGCGCACCCTTGCCAAGCTTGCCACACATGTTGCCAAAAAGCACGCCTCCTATGAGGGCGTGTTTTCCCTGGCGAGGCGTGAGGCCGATATCGACCGGGTGCTGGGCAATACGCCTGTTGAGGATGTTTGGGGCGTGGGGCGACGACAGGCCCGGCATCTATGGGGTGAGGGCATACGCACAGCCCTGCACATGAAAAAAGCTGATGATATATTGCTGCGGCGTTTGCTTTCTGTGACGGGATGGCGCACAGCTCTGGAGTTGCGTGGTGTGCCCTGTATTGGCAATGAAACGGCACCCGTCACGCGCAAAACCCTCATGTCCACACGCTCTTTCGCACAGCGTATCCACGATAAGGCCATGCTGGCTCAGGCATTATCCACATTTGCCGTGCGTGCTGCTACGCGGTTGCGGCGTGATGGCCTGGTTGCCAGCGGTCTGGCAGTGCATATCCGCACTGCGCGCCCTGGTCAGGCTGCGGCAGGTGAGCGCCTGTATGACCAAACGGTTCAGTGTCCCTTACCTGTAGCCACTGCGGACAGCCAGCAGTTTATCCGGGCGGCCCTTGATGGCCTAGAGCGCATATTCATACCTGGCTTTGCCTATGCCAAGGCGGGGGTGATGCTCTATGGTCTTGAGCTGGTCGATGCCATGCAGGGCAACTTGCTGAACCTTGCAGCCGGTCTTGAAGCGCATGGCGATGGCAAGCGGCAGCGCCTCATGCGTTCTCTGGATGACATCAACAACCGATTTGGTCGCGACACGGTTATTTTTGGTGCGCAGGGCATGGGCGAGGCCCCCTGGCATATGCGGCAAGAGCACCGCTCGCCCCGCCTCACCACCTGCTGGGACGAGCTCCCCCTTGCCCGGTGCTGATAAGCTTTTTTCTTCCATATTCTATACTTCAAACCATCTTTAAACGTATGTGCTTTCAATCAAAAATTCACAGTCTTGTGTTTTGATCGGGCCGTACGAATTTATAATACATTGTAACATTTCTAAGAAATTTTTACGACGTAAATTGGCGGATTTGCACAAAGATAAAATTTATAGTATCGTGCTTGTATTGGTACAGAAATTACAAAGATCATAGGCACGTGCCACAGTCTGCATTGTCTAGAGTTATGATCTTCTTCTGTTGTGGTTGATGAACGATTTTGTATTAACATTATGGAAGTTCGGTAATAACCGAGGAGGCGTTCAAGAGCTGGTGCTGTCTGCGCTGATGACTCCAGCCCGTTCGTTTTGACGGCCATTTTGGGGCCGTGCTTCCATATACTCGTCCCTCCCCGGGGCTACACCCGCAACATCTTTGCTGCGGCAGAAGGAGAGTATATGGCAAAGATTTCCGTCAAGAATTTGTTCAAAGTCTTCGGGCCAAACCCGGAGCATGCCCTTCAATTGGCGTCCAAGGGGGCCTCTCGCGAAGATATTTTGCGGCAGACCCGGTCTACCATGGCGCTGCGCGATGTTTCCCTCGATTTTTCTGAACGCGAATTGCTCGTGGTTATGGGGCTTTCTGGCAGCGGCAAATCCACACTGCTGCGTTGCCTTAATGGTCTGATCATGCCCACATCCGGCTCCGTGCTTGTGGATGGTCAGGACATCATGCACATGAAACTGCGAGAGTTGCGCCGGGTGCGCCAACGCTGTTTCGGCATGGTTTTTCAGAATTTTGCCCTGTTTCCACACCGTACTGTGCTGCAAAATGCGGCCTTTGGCCTGGAGGCCATGGGCGTGGATGAAACCCAACGCCTGAAAAAAGGCGGTGAAATGCTTGAACGCGTGGGCCTCTCTCAGTGGGCCAATGCCTATCCCCGGCAACTTTCCGGCGGCATGAAACAACGTGTGGGCCTTGCCAGGGCCTTGGCCATGGAGCCAGAAGTACTGCTGATGGACGAAGCTTTCAGCGCGCTTGATCCGCTTATTCGCCAAGAAATGCAGGAAGAACTGCTGGCCCTTCAGCAGGATATCCACAAGACCATCATTTTTATCACCCACGATCTTAACGAGGCCTTTCGTCTTGGCGACCGCATTGTGCTGTTGCAGGACGGCGCGGTGGTACAGACCGGCACGCCGGAGCAGATACTGCAATCGCCAGCCAACGACTATGTGGCGCGCTTTGTGGCCTCTGCCGAT
>QKDT01000259.1 GCA_003251995.1 Desulfovibrio desulfuricans | reverse complement strand
ACCGTCATAAAAATGGCAAGGCTGGCAAGAATCTGGGTGGGGGGCAACTGCTGCACGCCCATGGCCTGCCGCAGAAAGCTGAAAACGATGATGATGCGGGTAAAGCTGGTGACCGTGAGCATGATAGCCGGGGCAACAGAAAGTACCGTGAGCAAAAAGAGAACTTCCAGCAGCACCGACACTTTTTCGGGAGACGGCGCCCCACCGGCAAGGGTGAGCTGCATGGCGGGCAGGGTCAGGTCTTGAGCTGCAAGGGCCAGACCTGGCACGAGGAGTGTAAAAAGACTAGCTGCCGCCAGCGCCGCGACGGGCTTGTTCCATGATCTGCTGAAAATCGGCGTTTTCTGGCTCATGCTGTGCCTGCTCCTCTGTCAGAAGGGTGATCTGCTGGTCTGTGACGCCCAGCAGCAGCCTTTTATTCAAGAAGCGTACCACCATAAGCCCTTTGCGCGGCCCAAGCGGAAGCTGGGCTTCCATGACCAGGGCATCACGCGGAAGCGATCCCGGACGCGGCAGAAAATTGAACTTGCCAAACCGACGCGCCAGCCATACAGCCAGCCACAGTATGGCTACCAGCAAAAATAAAATACCAATTGCCTGAATATAACTGCCCCACGAAAATGATGAATTTCCCAGGGCTGAAACGGGCTCAGCCATGGATGCAGCAGTCTTTTCTGTTGCTACGCCCACGCTGTGCATGGTCTGCGCAGCCATATCCAGCCCGCGCAGCATCTGGTCTGCCGCGGTGGCCACGGTTTGCTCCAGCCCCGGCGGCACCGCTGCGGCAGAGGGCTGCGCGCCAGCAGTTACAGCACCGCGCACGGCGCTGCCCGAAAGGCCGCCATCTGCGGCTGCCAGCAACACGGGCAAACTAGCCAAGCTGCTTCACCCTTTCAATGGGGCTGATGATATCGGTAAGACGCACACCGAATTTTTCGTTGATAACCACGGCCTCGCCGCGCGCCACCAGTTTGCCGTTCACAAACACCTCGAGCGGTTCGCCTGCGAGTTTGTTCAGCTCCACTACCGAACCCTGGCCCAATTGCAGCAGTTCGTTGATAAGCAAACGCGTGCGCCCAAGTTCGGCAGAGACATCCAGCGGAATATCCAGAATAAAGTCCAGCTCCCGCTTGAGCTTGTTGTCCTTGGGCTGACGAGCCATCTCAGTCATATCCTGAAAATGCGCGTCCACCGGATGACCACCAAGCCCGGCACCGGCACCCCCAAAAGATGTGGGGCCCTTGTCTTCCTCGTCTTGCGCCAAAGATTCGGCCCACTGAGCAGCCAGAGCTTCTTCATCCAACCCTGCGCCAGCAGCGCCGTCGGGGGCGGCATCAGCAGCAGGGGCAGCGGAGTCCGCCGCGTTGGCTTCATCTTCCAGTTGCGCGGCCCACTGGGCCGCCAAGGCTTCCTGATCTTCTTGCGACATACGTCACCTCATTCTCTATTCCATCATGCGCGTCCGGCATTCGGGCGGCATCGCGGAAACGGCGCGTCCCGCAACGGGCATGGCTATCAGGCCGACATTCTAAACCGCATCAGCGCAGAAATCCAACGACCAAGGGCCGCCAGACGCAAAGTTTCCAACGGTCACTCCACAACAAAATCAGTAAAATATACTCGTATAATCCTTTGTGCGCCCAGTATCTGGTTGAGGCGCGCAGCCACCTCGGCCTTCAGCAGCACCTTGCCGTCTGGCGAAGAAATGTCACTAAACGTCTTGCCCGCCAGCAGCATGATTATGGCGTCACGAATACGCGCGCTGTTGGCCTGCAAGGCTGCGGCGACATCCGCATTCACCTCGACTTCCATACCGAGCTTGAGATACCGCCGCCCCGAAGGGTCAGAAATATTTACTGTTATGGAGGGCAAAGGCAATACCTGCCCGCCGCTGCGGGGCAGATCACCTTGCCGCTCAATACGCCCATCACCTGCGCCAGAAGCGCCAGGGGCTCCACCGGCTGCACCAGTACCGGCACCGGCATGTCCGGCTGCGCCGCCAGCGCCAGCTTGCCCCGCGGCCCCCTTGCCCGCAGCGTCTGCCGCCGCAGGCTCAGCGGGGACTGGCGCCGCCGAGGACGGCGTGCGTATAAAAAACCACCAATAGCCACCAATGCCAGCGCCGCTCAGGGTGATAAGCAAAATCGCCAAAATAATGACAATGCGCTTGACCTTGGAGCTCTTTTTGGGATTTTCAGCCTGCCCTTCCGGCAGGGCCTTCGATTCTTTTTCTTTGGCCGCCATACGTACTCCACCAGTAATTGTGGGGGCATGAATGCGAACCGCTCAAATCATCAAGCCTGCATGGCATAAGCAGACTTTGTGCCAAAGCTGTTCACACCTTGGCAGGACGCGGCCCGAAAATATCCGTACCTATGCGCACCATGGTGGCCCCTTCGGTCACCGCGCCTTCAAAATCGCCGCTCATGCCCATGGAAAGCTCGGGTAGGGGCAGGCCAAGGCGGGTACGCAGGCTGTCGCGCAGCTCCCGCAACAAGGCAAAGTGGGGCCGCGCTGCATCGCCCGCGTCAAAAACCGGGGGCAGACACATGAGGCCCCGCACCTCGAGGTGCGGGCAGCTCTCAAGTACATAATCGGCTAATTCCGGCAAATCTGCAGACATCACACCAGATTTTTGCGATTCCCCCCCAACATTTACCTCAAACAACACCGGCTGGCGCTGGTTGCCCTCGGTCAGGCGTCGCTCCATGGCGTCTGCCAGCTTGCGCGAATCAAGGGTATGCACAAGGTTAAAAGCCCCCGCCACCAGCGGGGCCTTGCGGCTTTGCACATGACCAATCATGTGCCAGCGAATACCCGCGCACAGAGCCGACGTAGCCGGGTCTGCCAACAGGTCTTCCCTTTTTTGCAGCGCTTCCTGCACGTAGTTTTCGCCAAAATCAATCTGCCCGGCGGCGGCAACTTCTGCCAAAGAGGCCGCCGGGTGCAGCTTGGATACAGCAATAAGCCGCACGCTTTCACGGGGGCGGCCCGCAGCGGCGCAGGCCGCGTCAATGCGGTCAAGCACTCTCGCATATCGTTCGCGCAACAAGGTATCGCCCATCACTACTCCGCCATCAGGCCCATCTCGCGCAGAAAGGCGGCGTCTTCAGTCCAGTGTTCGCGCACCTTGACCCAAAGTTCCAAATGCACCTTGCCGCCCACAAGTTCCTGAATTTCCTTGCGGGCCTCAATGCCAATCTGCTTGATGGAAGCGCCCGCGCGACCAATGACCATGGCCTTGTGCATGGGGCGGCCCACATAGATGACCGCATGGATCACCGTCTGACCGCGCTCCTCGTCCTCCTGCCAGCTTTCCACGTCCACTGCCACAGAATAGGGCACTTCCTGACGCAGATGCAGGAACAGCTTTTCGCGCACAATTTCCGCAGTCATAAAACGCAGAGGCGCGGTAGAAATCTGGTCTTCGGGGAACTGCGCCGGGGCAACAGGCAGCTTGGAACGGATAAGCTTTGCCAGTTCCGGCAGGCCATCCTTGTTCAGCGCAGAAATGGGGAAGATTTCCGCCTTGGGCCACATTTCGCTCAAACGGGTCAAAAGGGGCAACATGCGGCTTTTGTCCGAAAACAGATCCACCTTGTTGACCACCACAACCATGGGCCGGTCGTCGTTGGAAAGCGCCTTGGACAGGGGCTCGAGATCGCGGTCCAAAAATTCCGGATGGCGGATGTAAAGGTGGGCATCAAGCACGGGCATGATGACTTCGGCCTGGGCAAGACTTTGCCACACAGCCTGGAGCATGGTCTTGCTCAAGCGACCGCGCACCTGGGCAAGCCCCGGTGTATCCATAAAAATAACCTGGGCGTTTTCGTCCGTAAGGATGCCCACAATCTGATTGCGCGTTGTCTGCGGTTTAGGGGTGACGATGGTCACTTTCTGACCGAGCAAGGCGTTCAGCAAGGTGGATTTGCCCGCGTTGGGCGGCCCCATAAGCGCGACCCAGCCGCAACGATGATTCTGATCCGACATTCTTTCTCCCGGCTGGAAACATCCAGCCTCTACCGTCATAAATAATCGACGGAAATTTTCTGGCATTTTTGCAGGGCGCGGGCGCATTGGCACGCCAAAGGCCGCCCAATGCGGGCTAACCTCATAAAGAAATTGCGCTTCCGCGTTCGGGCGGGCATAGATTTGCGCACGTGCCCGGCACAAGCAGAGTAAACTCTACTCTAGAAACATACTATAAC
>QKDT01000026.1 GCA_003251995.1 Desulfovibrio desulfuricans | reverse complement strand
AAAGGTCATTCATCTTGCCAAGATATCCTGCCAGCGCTTTGCTGTCGCCTATGTTCAGCAGGATGTCTTTTTCGGCCTTGCGATATAGCTGCATGCCCATGGAGGCCTGTTGCAGCAGGTTGATGGTAGGCAGCTCGTGCCGGTCTATCAGCCCCAGAGTTTCACGCTGGGCGCGCAAGGCAAGCATGGCTAACGTACCGGATACGGCAAAAATTAGCAGTATTACGCCAAAACCGCTTGCCAGCTTGGCTTTTAAAGACATACCCATAGCTTCCTCCACATCGCGGGTGATTCGAGAGGGGGGAACTACCAAGGTAGTCCTGCCAAACAACCGCATATGTCAAATAATCATTATCTGCCCGCGCAGCAATATCTCTGCCCGGCGTTGCCTTCTTGTCTGAACTGTATCATTTTAAGGATCATGCACGGCTAAACATCAAGCTGCGTTGAACCCAAGCAAGGAGACTCCTGTGAGTGACAATACAAGTGAACAGAACCTGGCGACCCTTATCCAATGGCTGCGCAACCGCCACGCAGAAGTGATGGCTGCGGAAGCACAAGCACTTGCCCGCATTGACGCCGGGGATGCCCCCGGTCATAATGCCCACATGCGCCTTAAGGCAGAGCTTCTGGCCTCCATGGCAGAAGACGCCAAGCCACTGCTTGAGCCGCTGCCTGGCGAAGCCCGCTTTAATTACGCACTGTCTCTGGAAGGATTTTCGGCAAGCGCCCGAATGTCTTTACGCCTGAATTCGGTTTTTTATATGTCAGCCTTGCTCTACCCCGATAACCACAAGCCGGGCCAACCTGACAACCTGACCCTGTGCATTGACCGTATGGAAAAACAGGGCCTTGATTTCAGGCCCGAATAGCCAGTATTTGAAATTTTGGCCTTGCCGATTGCGCGCGAGGCTTTATCTAGCAAATTAGCAAGGCAAAGGGCGGCGTATCCGCACCCGATGCCATGCGCAACATCAAAGGAGATTCACATGAAGCCTCTGCATATAGCCCTCGCTGCCGTGCTATGTCTTTGGGCCGCCTCTGCCCAGGCCAATCCCTCCGCAGCCGACGCAGGCAAGGTTGATAAATTCACCATGATGGATACCAACAAGGATGACAAGGTTTCCTACGAGGAATTCAAGGCATTCTATCCCAACATGCGTGAAGAAGCCTTTACCATGATTGATAAAAACGGCGACAAGGTCATTGACCGCGCTGAATGGGACGAATTTGTGTCCAACCATTCTTCTGGTCGTATGGGCGGCGGCATGGGTGGCATGATGGGCGGTCAGGGCGCCATGGGCGATAGCTCCATGATGCCCAATCCCGGTAGCGCAGAGATTCCCCTGGTGACTCCTCCCAATGGCAAATAAACGTCCCGCGCCATTTCCGCAGCCCTGGCGTCAAAACGGCGACCAGGGTAGCGCTGCACCTGAGCGGCAGTCCGACAGTTCCAAAACGGCTGCCGCTCCGTTTTCTTCTGACTCGCCCACAGGCTCACCGCATCGGCAAGAGCGCAGCCCTTCCGCCAAGGCTGGGGCCAGAGCTGCTGGCAAGCAACAGGGCAGGCAGGCAGCAAAAGGTTCAGACACGCGCAAGCCGCCTTTTCCTGATCTGTTGCGCGAAAGCGCCCAACAACGCAAAGCTTTTGCCAAAGAATCTCTGTGGGCTGACACGCCGCAGGCAGACCCAGCCATCGCCGCCCCCAAGGGCGCTCTGCGCCAACCGCGATTTGTGCCCATGAGCGCGGAAGAAATGCATGCGCTGGGCTGGAATCAGTTGGATGTGCTGCTGATCAACGGCGATGCCTACGTGGACCATCCTTCTTTTGGCAATGTTCTGTTGGCCCGTTGGCTGATCCACCACGGATTTCGCACTGGCATTGTGGCGCAGCCCGGATGGGAAAATCCCGATGATCTGCTGGTCATGGGTCGTCCACGCCTGTATGCAGGGGTGAGCGCTGGCGCGCTTGATTCCCTTTTGGCCCACTACACGGCCTTTCGCAAAAAACGCCACGACGATGCCTACACCCCTGGCGGCAAAGCCGGGGCGCGTCCCAACCGCGCATGTCTGGTTTATGCCAACCTTGCCCGCCGGGCCTTCCCCGGTTTACCCATTATACTTGGGGGCATAGAAGCCAGCCTGAGGCGTGTTTCGCACTACGATTTTTGGACAGACGCCCTGCGCAAGCCCATCCTTATGGATGCCAAGGCGGATCTGCTCATCTGGGGCATGGGCGAAAGGGCCACCATTGAATGCGCACAACGCCTTGACCGTGGCGAAGACATCCGCGGTATCCCTGGCACTGCCTGGATGGACAAACTCGACGCTGACGGGCATCCCGCCAACCTGCCCGCCACGCTTGAAGGTGAGCCATGGGTTGCCCTGCCCGCGCACGATGAAATTCTTGCAGACTCCTTTCAACTGCTCAAACTGACGCAGGAACTGGAGCGACAGGTACACCGCCTGGACGCATGGGCCTTTGAACCCATCGGTGATCGCGCCGTTGTGCTGGCC
Organism: Desulfovibrio desulfuricans; assembly: GCA_003251995.1. Classification (GTDB taxonomy): domain Bacteria; phylum Desulfobacterota; class Desulfovibrionia; order Desulfovibrionales; family Desulfovibrionaceae; genus Desulfovibrio; species Desulfovibrio desulfuricans_B. Next base: position 1,700 of record QKDT01000026.1, on the reverse strand, counting down.
CGTCCTGCACCGCCGCTGAGTACCGAAGAAATGGACAACCTGTACACGCTGCCTTTCACCCGTTTGGCGCACCCGCGCTACAAGGAGCCCATCCCGGCGGCGGAGATGATGCGCACCAGCATCACCAGCCACAGAGGGTGCGGCGGCGGCTGCTCTTTCTGCTCACTGGCCTTGCATCAGGGCAGGCGCATCAGCTCGCGCTCTGAGCAATCCATACTGGCGGAGGCCCGTCTGCTGGGGCAGCAAAATGTTGCCCGAGGCAAAGGCCCGGTGGCGATTTCTGACGTTGGCGGCCCCACTGCAAACATGTGGCAGGGGCATTGCGCGCTCGACAGCCGCACCGCGCACAGTGATGACGCTACCAAGCCGCGGGCCAAAAGCGCCTGCCGCCGCACCAGTTGCTGTTTTCCATCTGTTTGCAAATCCTTTATCACTCCCCAGCGCAGACACGTGGAATTGCTGCGCAAAGTTGCCGCCCTGCCAGAGGTTAAACAGGCTCGCGTGGCAAGCGGCGTGCGCGCCGACCTTGCCCTGCGTGATGCAGAGGCCCTTGCCGCCTATACAGGGGAGTTTACTGGCGGGCAGCTCAAAGTCGCGCCTGAGCACTGCGCACCTTCGGTGCTGGAGCTTATGCGCAAGCCTTCGCTGGATGTGTTTGAAGCCTTTCTGGAAAGTTTTGTGCGTCAAAGCCGTGCCGCGGGGCGCGAGCAATACGTTGTGCCCTATCTCATGAGCGGCTTTCCTGGGTGTACGGATGAAGACATGCGCACCCTTTCGCGCTGGCTGCGTCAACGGCACTGGAACCCGCAGCAGACGCAGTGCTTTATCCCCACTCCCGGTACCATCGCTACCGCCATGTTTTATTGTGGTCGCGATGAAACGGGTGAGCAGATTTATGTGGCCCGCACGGATGCCCAGCGCATGCGCCAGCACTACATTCTTATGCCCAGCGCAGAGGATGCGGACGCGCCACGTCGGCCCGGTAGCAGACCCGGAACAAAGCCCGGAGACAGGACTGGAAACAGGCCGGAAAAGCGTGCCGATAATCCTCACGGCATGCGCAAATCCGCGGGGCCACGGGGCAACGCCCCCGACAATGCGGACAAACAGCGGCAGGGAGCAAAGCCGCCCCGTGGGCCGCAGTCGCGCGGAGACGACAGGCCTTTTCGCCGCGACGACCAAACCCGCCCAACAGCTCCTGGTAGACCCGGCAAGGGTGAATCCGCTCAAAGGGGCAAAGGCTCCCGCCCGGATTCTGACCGTGGCTCTGAGGGATACGGCAAGCATGGTGACGGACGACGAGGCGGCAAGCGCGCGTAATAGTGCCAACTTATAATGAGGAGGCAACCATGTCTCGCCCACTGACTTCTGATGATGACAGGCTGACCCGGCTGGAGGAACTGACGTTCTTTCAGGAGGAGCGCATCAAGGAGCTTGATGCCGCCCTTACTGCGCAGCAGATGCAATTGGATAAGCTGGAACAGGATTTTTCCGACGCCACGTCCGTTATCCGCATGCTGCGTGAAAAACTGGGCGACCAGCCGGAAAACGCTCTGCCCCCGCACTCCATGCCTGAGCGCTGGTAACAGGGAAATTGCTTTTTGTAGACTGGATTGCGTAGACGGCTCTGCAATGACCTGGGCAGCAAATGCCCCGCGCCCCACTGCATGCTGATTGCAGCACATAAAAAACCCGCCAAT
>QKDT01000151.1 GCA_003251995.1 Desulfovibrio desulfuricans | reverse complement strand
GGGCCACATTGCTTTTGTTGACGCAGATACGCTCCGGCAGCTTGTCCTGGGTGATGCCTGGATCGCGGCACAGGTTGAGAATGAACAGATACTGGCTGCTGTTCAGACCAAAGGGGGCAAGAGCCCTGTTAAGGTACAGGTAGTAGTGCCGGTTAGACAGCGTAATCCACTTATAGACAAGTTCCATGACATATTCCTGTGGCTGGTTGCCTGCAAACCCCTGCAGGAGCAGCACCCCTATAATCCGGAAAATGCCGCACAAACAAAGGCTACGCTTGGGGAGCGCACCTTGACAAGAGTACACGCGGGGGCCATATATCGTTGCGTGCGCAACGAACTGCCTTGAACGCTGTCAGCGAGGTCAGATCATGCCCAGAAAACGCCTTCAGCTTCCTGCACATCAACAGACGGATGCCGGTTTTTGCGAGGCCCTTGCCGCCATTTGCCGGGGCAATTTTTTGGTGGTGACCTGCATCAATCTGTTGCTGATGACAGATTACTATCTCATTTTTGTTACCGGCACAGCCCACGTGCAAAAATCCTTTGGCGTCAGCCTCAGCACTGCGGGGCTTACCTCGGGCATCATGGTCATCGGCTGCCTTGCGGGGCGGTTCATTACCGGCAACCAGTTATCAATATTTGGCGGCAAGCCCTGCCTGCTGGCGGGCACGCTGCTGTTTACCGCCAGCATTGGCGGGCTCTATTTGGTGCATACGCTGCCAATGCTCTTTCTACAGCGCTTTACAGCCGGATTTGGCATTGGTGTTGCGGGCACGGCCTCTGGGGCCATAGTGGCCTATGTGGTGCCAGTGCGTTTTCACGGCCTGGGCATAGGGCTTTTTACCATGAGCGCAGCCCTGGCGCTGGCCCTTGGCCCTTTTTTAGGCATCAGCCTCTCTGCCCTCTACGGATACGGCACCCTGACGCAGGTCAGTTCGGGCATCAGCCTGCTGTGCCTGATCATCTTCTGCTTTTTGCGCAACCTGCCGCCCATGCGCCATCCCTCGCGCCCGGCCTTCAGCATATACAGTTATATTGACCCGCGTGTGGTGAGGTTCTCGTTGGTGGCCTTGGTGGTCTGCCCGAGCTATGGTTGTATTCAGGCCTTTTTACCCTCCTTTGCCGCTGAACATGGGCTGACAACTGCGGCAAGCTTATTCTTTCTCTGCTACGCAGGGGCAGCCATGCTTACCCGCCCCCATTCAGGCCGCCTTTTTGACCATCATGGTGAGCATGTGGTTTTGTATCCGGCCCTGTTGATCACGGCTTTGGCCCTGTACGTGCTTTCCCGCACCGACACCGCCACCGGCTTACTGTGCGCAGGCTTGCTGCTGGGAGTCGGTTTTGCCAACTTTCAGTCAGTGGGGCAGGCGGTTTCGCTTTCTCTGGTTTCGCGCTCGCGCTATGCGCAGGCAACCACGACATTTTACATTTTTTTTGATCTCGGCATCGGCCTTGGCCCATATATTTTTGGTCGATTCATCCCCACCGTGGGCTATGATGGCATGTACCTGACCCTGAGCCTGGTGGTGCTGGCCTCGGTGGGCATATACAGGATGGTTCACGGGGGCAGGATGCGCTGATTATGGACAAATCGGGCGGCGGGGCTCAGGCGCGCGCAAGCTGCGGGCTTGCCTCTTTTTTCCTCCGGTTGTAGGCTGATGGATAAAGATATTTCCCAAGCCAAGAGGAATACATGGCAAGCCAGAAGTCCAAAAAAAAATCAACAGATAGTCCTGCGGCGGCGCAGTCTTCCGCGCCCTCCAAAACCCCATCCACTCCAGAAGCCACGCCCCAGGCAGAACAGCCGCACGGCATCAGCAAAGTCAGCAAGGGTGTCTTTTTTGTAGGCATCGCTGTGGCACTTGTGCTGGGCGTCTATGTGGGCAGCCTCGTGCCGTCCATGTTCTCGCCCGAAACAGCGCAACAAGCGCCTGCAAGCCCCGCTCAGCAGTCCACTGCCCAGGCCCAGGCTCCCGGTCAGGCTTCGGGCCAAAAGGACAATCTGCCCCCCATACCGCCTGAGCTCGCGGCAAAAATCGCCGCCATGGAGCAAAACGTTCTTGCCAATCCCAAGGACGCACAAAACTGGACCGAGCTTGGCAACCTTTATTTTGACACGGGCCAGTCGCGCAAGGCCGCCAGCGCCTATGAGCGTTCGCTGGCTATAGCCCCCGACAATGCCGACGTGCTGACCGACCTTGGCATCATGCACCGTGAGCTTGGCGAATTCGATAAGGCCGTGGCAAATTTCCGCCGCGCCTCCAGCGTGAACCCCCGGCACGAAAACGCCATGTTCAATGAGGGCGTGGTGCTGTATTTCGACCTCAAGCGCAAGGACGACGCCATGAAGGCATGGCAACGCCTGCTGGCGGTCAATCCTGGTGCTCGCGCGCCTGACGGTCAGGCAGTTTCGGACGTGATCCGAAACCTGCGCTAGGCGCGGCTGCGGCAAAAACCGTCACTGCACGGCAAACCGCCCCCTGCAATGGAATCGGAGGCGCATTCGGTACCAGAGAAGGGGGGAAAGACTATAGCTCGATCGGCGAACTTACAGGCGGAACGACCATGACTCTCATCCCCTCCGGCATTTCGCGTGCGCTTTTGCGCGCCTGCGCCCTGTTTTTGTGCATTGTCTGCGCAGGTTTTTGCGCGCCATCCGCGGCGCACAGCGGCATGGTTCCGCCCGTGCTGCGCGCCGCCAACGCGCCCCTGCTGCCAGACCTGCAATACTTTATTGACGTAACAGGAACCATGGATGTGGAAGAGGCCGCCGCCCCCTCCAACAGCCAGATGTTCAAGCCACTGAAAGTAAAGGAATTGCCGCGCGTTGCCGGAGTGATGTGGCTGCGTTTTACCCTGGCCCCCCTGCCCCAAGGCGGGCGCTCACAGGCCATGCTGCTGGATATGGGGCCGGATATTCCGGCAGATCCCGTTCTCTACGAGCCCGCCGCCAACCCGGCTACCGACAGCGTTGAATGGCGCGAAACACCGCCCAGCCACCGCAACGTGCTTTTGCTGCCCGAGGCTGGGGCCGAGCCTGTAACGTGTTATATTCGCCTTGACGGTCTGCCGGGCATCTGGTTTTCGCCCATGCTGCGCACCCCGCAGGATGCCGCCTCCAACTGGGGCAGCCTGTCGGGCACAGCCGCCCTGCTGGCTCTTGGCGTGGTCATGCTGCTATGCCTCTTGCGCGGCCTTTCCGAAAGGGGCCAATGGCGCATCTGGACAGCCCTGTATGTAGGAGTTGCCCTCATGCAGGGTGTACTTGGCATGCCCGCCTACGGCTCCGGTCACATAACGCTCAATCAGTCGTTGGCGCTGCTGGCACCGGGGCTGGCGCTCATGCTCCTTCCCCATGTGGGGCGTCACCTCATGCGCACTAGGGGCCGCTCGCCCCTGCTCGACGCGCAGTTCATACTGCTTTCACTGCCGGGTGCAGCACTGGCCTTGCTGCCGCTCTTTCCCGGTTTTGGCTGGAGCATCCGTTTTCTTTCCCTCTGGCCCGCCTGCACGGCAATATTTTCGCTGAGCGCCCTTGGCGGCGCCATCATGGGCCTTGGCGGCGCGCGGCGCTTCCTTTTGGGCTGTCTTGTGCCCCCCTTGTTTGTGGCGGCGGGCGTCATAGGCCTTGATTACGGATATGCGGCAAACCTGCTGGCCTCCGCCCCCCTGTGGGGCACGGCCTTAAGCGCCCTGCTCATAGCCGGAACAGGCCTGCCGCGTGACGCCGCGCAACCTGCTGCCGACCAGTCCGATTCCGCCGACCGGCCCAAGACTGGCAAGGGCAAGCGTGCAAAGCGCGACGCTGACACCGCAGCAAAAAACAGCTCCGCATCACGGGATGCAGCCCTGATCAGTTCCAGCTTTGGCGCTAGCCCAAGCGACGGTCTCATCAATCTGGATGCCCCCCTGGACGACCCCAATTTGCGGCTGTTGCCCCCTTCTGCCGCCACCGGCAAAACTGCCGCTGATTTTTCGGCCCTGCCGGTTGATATCGCCGACGATTCCGACCTTGAACCAGTAGCTGCCCGCGCCAGTGAAAACACAAAAAAACCAGCCAGCAACGTAGACCCCGGAGTGTGGGAAAACCTGCTGCGCCCGCCGCTGGATCGCCTTATGCGCGAAGGTGCGGCCCTGGGCCATTGCTCCCTGCCGCCCGCGGTTCGGCAATATGCCGAAAACATGCTTGGCGCTGCGGGTGATCTGGCAAAAATT
>QKDT01000365.1 GCA_003251995.1 Desulfovibrio desulfuricans | reverse complement strand
CCTCGCGCATGCGCTGGGTAAAGGGCGCATCTACATTCGGGCAGGCGTAGGGATCAACCGTAAAAGAACCTTTTTGCGTAGGCATGCCGCTTGCCAAGGTCAGATCCTTGATGGACGACGGCACGCCGTCAATGGGGCTGAGAGGGCTGTTCTTCATAAAACGGTCTTCAGCCGCGCGTGCAGCCGCAAGCGCACCCTGTTCATCCACATGGCAATATGCGTTTACCTGATCATTGAACCGGGCAATACGCCCCAGCGAGGCTTTAGCAGCTTCTACCGGTGAAAGCTTTTTTTCTCTGAATAGCTTTCCCAGTTCCACTGCCGACATTTCGCCGGGATCGTCCGCATGAGACATGATGCAATCCTCCTCTCAAAAGGACATGGTTTAGGCGCCAATGGCCAGATAACGGTCTCGCACGCTCAGATCTTCCGCAAATTCCTTGGCGCTGCCACTATAGACAATGCGCCCTTCCTCCAGAATATAATGGCGGTCAGCCAGCTTCTGGCACATATTCAGGTTCTGCTCCACAAGCAGCACAGACATGCCGCTTTGCTTGATTTTGATCAGACCTTTCAAAATTTCGTCCACAATTACCGGGGCAAGGCCTTCGGTGGGTTCGTCGAGCAGCAGCAGCCAGGGGTTTGTCAGCAGGCCGCGCGCGATGGACAGCATTTGCTGCTCGCCACCAGAAAGCGCATTGCCGCCGTTTTTGCGGCGTTCGTACAGTCGGGGAAAAAAGTCGTAGACTTTCTTCATGTTCCAGGGGCCGGGCCGCATGGCAATGGTGAGGTTTTCTTCCACCGAGAGCATGCCAAAGATGCCCCTGTTTTCCGGCACCAGCGAAATGCCCGCCCGGGCGATCTCGTAAATGGGCTTGCCCACAAGCTCACTGCCCATAAAAATGATGGAACCAGACACAGGCTTAACAACACCCGCAATGGATTTGAGCGTTGTGGTTTTGCCCGCGCCATTGCGTCCAAGCAGGGTGACCAGCTCGCCATCACCAACGGTGAGGCTGACGTCTTCCAAAATGCGGCTCTTGCCGTAACAGGAACAGATGGATGATACGGTCAGCATCAGGCGGCCTCTCCTAGGTATGCTTCGCGCACGCGCTTGTCGGCGCGCACCAGTTCGGGCTTGCCTTCCACAAGCACGCTGCCGCGGCTCATGACTGTCACCATGTCGCTGATGGACATGACAATATTCATGTTGTGATCGATGAGCATGACGCCGTAGTCCTTGCCCAGATCCGCGATGAGGTTGGTCATGAGCGGAATATCGTCCACGCCCATGCCCGCAGTGGGCTCGTCGAGCAGCAGCAGTTTGGGTTTGCCGCACAGGGCCATACCCACCTCGAGGATGCGCTGTTGCCCATGGGAAAGATCGCCCGCCGCCGCATTGGCGCGGTTGGTCAGGCCCAGGCGTTCCATGACAGAATCAGCCATTTCAAAATGCTTGCGGTCAGACTGCAACGAGCGCCAGAACACCAGCGCGCCGCTGCCGTCGCGTCCTTGCGAAGCCAGGCGCAGATTCTCCCGTACCGAGAGGTTCTGGAACAGGCTTGTGATCTGGAAAGAACGCGCCATGCCGTAGCCAACCCGTGCATCAGGCGACTTGTTGGTGATGTCTGTGCCGTCAAACATGATGTGCCCGCCTGTGGGGCGTCTGCCGCCCGTGAGGCAATGGAAAAGCGAAGTCTTGCCAGCGCCGTTGGGGCCGATGACTGAGTGGATTGTCTTGCTGCCAACCTTGAGGCTGACGTTGTCTACAGCCATGAAACCGCCATAGGAAAGGCTCAGATTTTCGGTTTTAAGAATGTGGTCGCTCATTCTTTTTCTCCTTTGCCGGAGGCGGTTGCTTCTGAAAGTTCAGCAGTGGAATCCTGTTGGTCGGTGGGGGATTTTTTGGTGTAAAAGCGCTGTATCAGGGCTTCCACGCCGCTCCACAGGCCGCCGCGCAAGAACAGCACTACAGCTATCAGCCCGCCGCCCATGATGATCATCCACCGAGGCCATACGCTTGAAAGCAGATCAGCCAGAATCACCCAGGATCCCGCACCTAGCAGAGAACCAACAAGTGACCCAGTGCCGCCGATAACGGTCATGATGACAATGTGCTCAGACATGGACATCTGGATGTTTTCCAGCGGGACAAAGTGCAGTTGCATGGCATACAGGCCGCCAGCAAGTGCCGTGATTGCGCCAGAAAGGGCAAAGGCCAGCATTTTGAAGCGCCGCGCATCGTAGCCCACGGCGTAAGCTCTGGTTTCGTTTTCACGAATGGCAATGAGCGTGCTGCCGAATGGCGAGGAAATAATGCGCCTGGCTGCAATAAACACCAGCAGAAACATCAGGGCCACAAAGGCATAGTATGCGGTGCCGCTGCTGAGGTCTGCAATGGTGAAGCCCAAAAGCGTCAGGGGCGGGCGGGGCACATTCAGCAGGCCGTTGTCGCCGCCTGTCCAGTTTGAAAGCGTGTAGGCCAGAAAGTAGCCGGTCTGGCTGAAGGCCAGGGTCATCATAACAAAGTAGATGCCAACGCGCCGAATAGCCATGGCCCCCACAAATGCTGCGATAAGCGCCCCGGAGCACATGGCTGTGAGCAGGGCTGCCAGCATGCTGAAATTGGCATGCATCATGGTGAGGGCCGTAATGTACGACCCGGCGCCAAAGAACAGCCCCTGCCCGAATGACAGTAGCCCGCCGTAACCCAGCAGCAGGTTGCAGGCCAGCACGGCCATGGCAAAAATGAGTATTTCTGTTGCCAAGGTGGAAGAAGGCAACACCAGCGGCATAATAATCAGCACTATGGCAACAGCCAGGGTGGGGCCGCCAAGCAATGTATTACTCGTGTTCATGCTAGGCCCTCCCGAACAGCCCATGAGGTCTGAGCAAAATAACCGTAGCCATGGCCCCGTAGATCATAAGGCTAGCGCCTTCGGGCCAGATGGTGCTCATGAGGCTTTGCACCAGCCCCACCAAAAGGCCACCCATCAATGCCCCTACAAAAGAGCCCATGCCGCCGATAACCACCACTACAAAAGCAATGCCCAGTACCTCTGGCCCCATAAATGGATGCACGCCGCGAATGGGCGCAGCCAGAATACCCGCCAACCCAGCCAAACCCACGCCAAGGGCAAAAGTCCAGCCGAACAGTCGATGGATATTTGTGCCCAGCAGGGCCACCATCTCGGCATTTTCACTGCCTGCGCGCACAAGACCGCCAAAGCGGGTGCGCTCAAGCATGTACCAAAGCGCAAAGCCAATAACGGCAGTAAATGCGATGAGAAACAATCGGTAGGTGGGGTAGGCAAACGACCCCATGATGATTACGCCCTGAAGCCCGGAAGGCACGGGGATATTCTTGCCCACAGGCCCCCAGATCATGATGGAAAGTTCTTGCAGAATCAGGGCGATGCCCACCGTTACCAGAATATGGAAGGTGTGCGGCAGGTGATAGATGCGGTGGATAAGCAATTTTTCTGCAAGCCATGCCAGCGTGCTGACAATAAGTGGCCCAACTATGAGGGCAACCCAGAAGTTGCCGGTCGCTTCCACAAGTGAATAGCAGAAGTAGCCGCCCAGCATGAAAAATGCGCCGTGAGCGAAGTTGACGAAGTTCAGCAGACCAAAAATGATGGTCAGCCCGGCTGAGATGAGGAAGTAGATCATTCCCAGCCCCAGCCCGTTAAGAATCTGAAAAAGGTATAGCATTGGTAAAAACCCCGCTCTGGAGCAGGGCCTGCGCTGTCGCGCAGGCCCGTTGGAAGAGGCGCTTTAGGACTTCTTGCACATGATGGCATCGCCTTCGGGGAAGGACTTGCCGGAGCTGACGACATCTGCCAGATCGTCCGCATCCTTCATTTTTGATTTCGGCTTGCCGCGCAGCAGGTAGTAATCCTTGATGACCTGGTGGTCGGCTGCACGCACGGTTTCTGTGCCGGTGGGGCCTTCGTAAACCATGCCTTCCATGGCCTTGGCTACGGCGCGACCGTCTTCGGCGCTGCCAGCCTTGGCAATGGCATCCAGAATGATTTTGGTGCCTGTATAGTCAGCCGCGAGGGGATAGTTGGGGTTGATGCCGTAAACCTCGCGCACGCGCTTGACCAGTTGGTCGTTGCAGGGGTTGTGAACCTGGTGCCAGTACTGCGCGCCAAGGTAGACGCCGTCCAGCAGGTCGGGGCCAAGGGACTGAAACCAGTCCAGACCGGCAGTCCAGGCCATCAGAAT